>JACNFI010000094.1 GCA_014384665.1 Candidatus Cloacimonadota bacterium | reverse complement strand
TTTGCATTAAACAAACTATATCATACTCAATTGGATTGTTACCATCTGTTACCGTTATCTGGCAAAAGCTATCTCCTAAAGGCAGTTCATCAGGATAAAGGACAACTAAATCATTGGGGATATCCGTCCAGATAGGCATTTCTGGTTCGCCTAAAAGGTTTATTTCATATTCACACCATCTATAAACATTCCCCTCAGCTGACAAAGGAATATAGGTTGTTTTCGCAGATGCTAATGTATTTCCAATATGAAATATATTGTTATCAAAAATCTGATGATAAAATTCCTGGTCAAATCTATCTGAATAGCCATACAAAGGATTTCCAGGGCTTCCCCAGCCATATCTGGAGTTTCCAATAAATGCAACTCCTCCACCATCAGGATTTGTAATAAAATGCTCTGCAATGCAATCGTAATCAAAAGCTGCAGGCCAACAGCCAATAGAATAAAATATTGAATATGCAGGTGCATTCGTAAGAGCATCCATATCACTTCTATAAAGATGGTCAGAGCCAATACATAAGACACTCCACCCGGCATGTCCATCATGATTTATTATATTTTGCCCGTTATTTAGTGCAACCATTACACTATCGTAAGTTTCATTACCAAGTGATTGATAAAGTTTTGTTATTGGGTCAAATCGTTCTGGAACATACATATCATCAATAAAATTTTTTCCAACCCCAGAATCTGTATAAGGGTCCCACCATAGCACCATTGCCAAAAATAGCATATTTAGTTGATAATCCATAGATGGATTCTTCTCATAAGTAAGAATTTTATTTACGAAATCAGTTGCTTCGGTTGTATTTTCTACAGTTGCTCGTCCTACATAAACATCAGGATACATATCAATATTATCCTCAAGTTCACCATAAATATCATTTCCATTTGCATTCCAATTTCCATCAAGGTCAGAAAAATAAAGGTCACAGGGCAAATAATTATCATCAAAACTTCCGTATTCACAGTCAAAAGCAAAAGCAGTCCGATAAGGCACTTGATTAATATCTCCTCCCAATAAAACCCACATAGTTCCCCAGGTCTGATATGCATCTTTTATAAAATTCCTCATCTTCTCTGCATTATCAATGCCAGAATATTCTGTGTATATCCAGGAAGTTGTTACCATTGTTGCTGATAAACCTTTTTTCAATTTCCAATCAGCGAGGGGCAGGAAACTTGAAACCAGTTCATCTGATGTAATTATCACATAAAGATGCTCTTCATCAGGCAGTCTTGAATTCTTGATGCTTTTTCCTGGCAAAAAATCAGGCACATCTGTAGAATTCTTGACCATCTGTCTTATCGTATTATTCAAAATCTTTTCTACATAATCTGTTCTTCTTGAGAATGCTATTGGTGATTTCTGAATTTCCTTATATGAGATTTCTATTTCTATTTTTGAATGGAAGATTACCCTTTTTTCTGCTGGAATATATTGTAATGGATAGATAAGTAAAGACCCGATATTATATCCTGCAAAGTAGCCTTGCTTGCCAATCTTAATAATATCTTCAGGATAAGCTTGGGATGAGGAATAGATATCTTCTTTTGGTTGGACAAACTCTATTTCATCTTCTTGACTTGATAAGATCTGTGGTGGCTGAGCCGGATAAATACTATATTCTCCATCAAGATATTCACTTTCTTTTACAACGATTGTTATTGCTGAAATTTCTTTATTCTGTGGTAAAATCAATTGAACTATTTTAATAGGAAGTTGAGGAGAACCAATCTCTCGTGATAATTCAAAGTCTTTATAAGTAATCAAATCATATTCATCAATCTCTTCAAATTTTAGATTTTCCTTTTCAAAGGTAAATATCTGGTGATAATAATCTGCATTTGCTTTATTACTACTTAATATAAAAAGCAAAGTTACTATGAAAATACCTACAATTGTTTTTTTGTAATGCATTGTTATTGCTCCTTTTATTTTTTTATTATTACTGGGGGCATAAAACTGTTTACATCTGTGCCCAATATATAATACCGAGTAAAAGCGGAGTGCTGAAACGAGGATCCCGATTTATCGGGAGACGAACTTTCAGCATATTAGCATGGGCGAAAAGTTCACCCCGAGTAAATCGGGGCTCGTTTTCGCACTCCACCATAATCTTTAGAAATAAAGTAAAGTATATCATGCTCCCAGTAGTAACTGTAATTACCAAAGAATTAGAATGATTAATAAAATATAATTAGTGTTTATCCGTAAAGTAGGTTTTTTCGACTCGTAAGTTTACCCCGTAGGAAAGAATGACCATATCGGGGGAACGACGAGTCGAGGTAAAGGGCATATTAAATATTAAATCTGTCTCGAGTCGTCGTCGCAAGCTCCTTACGACTCGAAAGTCAACTTTACGGATAGACACTATTTAATCAAAATTGCCTTACGAACTTTTATAATATTATCTGATTGAAGACGATAGAAATAAATACCGCTACTAACTTCATTTCCATTATTATCTTTACTATTCCAGATTATACTATGTTCACCAGCAGTCAGAAAGCCATTTATCAAAGTACATACTTTTTGTCCAGAGACATTGTAAATTGACAGTTCTACATCAGTTGCATGGGAGATATAGAAAGTAATTTGTGTTTCAGGATTAAATGGATTAGGATAATTAGGATAAAGAGTAATTCTGGAGAACAATCTCTTATATTCTTCTTCAGGTATAACACTTGTAGATTTTTGATAAAGTTTTGCAGTAACATTTAATTCCTGTGTCATCACCAACTTTTCCTCATTACTGAACACAGCATACCATGAATCTAATGTTGGTAAAACAAAATCAACAGAATTGCCAGAGCTGTTTTGATTTATCTCAAAAGCAAGAAAATTTTGTTCTGCGGTATAATTATTGAAGTTCTCTTCGTCACAGATGAAGAAATCAATATGACCTGGTGGACTTGATTCTGAGAATTGATTATTATCATCAAAATTATAACCATACAGAATTTCTCTGGGTAAGTTGTATTCAATTTCAAGACGATAGTCATCAGCAGGATTCTCAGGTAGAGTATCAGGAGAAACCTCAAGAACAGGCATAGTTCCTGGCAAAGTAACATTCCAATTATAGTAGAAGCCAGCTCCGCTGTTTGTAATTACAGTTTCCATGCCAGTTTGAGGGTAGTTACCTATACTACTTGTTACTTGAGCACTAAAAGTTCTATCATCTCCTAAATAGAACTTTTTTTGCCCATTATAATCTGTCCAACCGGCTATACATCCCCAACTAACACAAGGGCTACTAAATATTTTAATTCTAGCACCATCAACTGGTTCTCCATTATTATCTGTTACATTAACATTAAGGGTACATATCTGTGTGTATCTTTGTGTTGTATCCCAGATGAAGCTATCACCTCGCCAGTCAAATACTGCGGCTATATTCCAGCCCCAATTCTCATAAGCTTCAGGATCGTCAATGAATGTATTCACTGGTTCCCAGGCAATCCAGCGTCTATCCCAGAATTCATTTATCTTATGATTATCGCAATACATAACATTAACCACAGCTGGAATAAGTGCAGCTCGTGCCGCAGCAGAGGTTAGATAGGAATGAACACTACAGGTACCAATATGCAGAGTGTAAATCCGCACTGGCTGGTCGTGATGGGGATATGATTGAAAAGTCATCACATCTTGAACCCATTTAGTAAGAGCACCGACTGCTCCATTTTCAACTGTATTTTGTTCACACTTCCATAATACTGAGCATGTATCCAGACAGCTTCGCAACAGAGGATAACCAAAATCATTATGATTTATTAGATAATCTCGCCAGAATTTTCCTATAGGTGGAACTGCAGGATTTCCTGTTCCAGGATTGATATAATTTGGAGTTTCTTTATGCAACTTGGGATGGACAATATACCAGTAATAGATTTCTCGTGGCAATACAATCTCCTGAATATTTCCCTCTTCCTGGACATAATACACGGTTGTTGAGTAATATTCGTCTCCATCATAATCAACAATATTTACATAATCAAAGTAGCTATCAATTTCATATAATGACTCAACATTTTCAATTAAAATTTGTGGATTCATTGAACTGGAAAGTGTTTGTGGAGCAATGTGTGCGACCTCAAAGCATATTTCATCTACATAGGGATATTCAGCATTATTAATTAGACCTGCATATAAATTCTGGTTTGATTCATCAAGTCTACAGAAATTATCCCTCAGAGCCATTTTCAGCCAGTTAGGAGCAATATCTATGGCTGTTTCTGCCTCTTGTGTAAGATTATCTGATGGTAATGTCAATTCCAGATAATTCGTGTTAGATTGAACAGAAATATAGCATTTCTCTCCTACTGGGACAAGTTTTGTAAAAGATGTAGAATCAACTAATATCCAATCTGCTGTAATATTGGTTGAGATGAATACACAACAAGCCGCAATAAAAAAGATTGCGGTCTTCAAATTACGCTCTGTTATCTTCATTGTATTCTCCTTTCTTTCATTATTTCTTTTTTAGTATTTTTTTAACCAATGAAATGATTGTAAAGAAATTAGTGTTTTTTTATTTTGATATATCGAGTTACAAGTTACGGGTTACGAGTTACGGGTTAAGATTTATCTACCAAAAACTTATGTGTCAGAAAAAAAGGGAATTCCTATGCAATTAAATTAGTTCTAACCAAATTCAAAAATTTCAATTTTCATAATTTGAGTGAATTAGATTTAATCATTGATAGATGGGTGATAGATAAAAGCATTAGAAAACCCTTTCAACAGTTTTCATAATTTTATTCCAATAATAAACATTTTTTTATAGCTCTCACTCTATTGTCAATTATTAATTTATAGAGATAAATTCCAATTGTAACGCTCCGATATAATCGGAGTCTCAATTGCGTTATCGCAAGCGAGGACGCTTGCGTTACATTATTTGTAACGCAATTGTCTCCAATTGCGATACCGCAAGCGAGGATGCTTGCGTTACATTACCTGATTAAAATCATCTTCTTTATCTCTGATTTGTAATTATCTAATTTTAATTGATAGAGATAAATTCCATTGGAAAGTTGTTTGTCATTTTCATCGCTGCCTTTCCAGGATATGGAGTAAAGCGACCGTGTCGCTTTAGCATTAACACGGTTAATGCACTCCAAAGTTTTCACCAGTTGTCCTTTAATATTATAAATTTTTATTAGTGCCAATCTGTGTAAATCTGTGGCTAAATCAAAAAAAATTGTGGTTGATGAACTGAATGGATTTGGGAAGTTTGTTAAGTAAATTTCTGGCTTTTCCAAAATATTATTATCAATACTAACCACAATTCCCCAAGGATAATGATAGCCTATATCTACTACACCTGTGTCTGCAACTAAATCAGTGCGAGTTGTATAATTTTCTAATCCATAGTAATAAGCAGTACTATCACCAGCATCAACACATGGACTTTGCAGAGCTTGACCTGCTTCTATTTGTGAAAGATAGTAATTTCCATCTGGTCCTGAAATAAATAGAGGGTTTTCCGAAATATTATAACAACTGTCGCAAGGTGTGCCATT
>JACNFI010000093.1 GCA_014384665.1 Candidatus Cloacimonadota bacterium | reverse complement strand
CCAAAATATTGTTTTCTTATGTGGTTTTAGATATGATAGAATTAATTTTAGGTTTTTCATATATTCAAGTTAAGTATCTGATTCAAGTAAGTTGCGGGTTGCGGGTTGCGGGTTGCGGGTTACGGGTTGCGAGTTGCGAGTTATCTCCATTCATTTTCAACATATTGAATCAATTTATTGATTTGTCTTCCAAGTTCATTATAATTTTCTATTATTTCAGATAAAGATTTTTCAAGAGAATGAGTGTCTCTAATCATCTTTAAATAGACAATAGTTTCATCACAGGAAGTATGAGCATAGATTAGAAATCTTCAACTCACGGTCACTTTTCATACTACCCACCCCGCTTTAAAATTTGTAACTCGTAACCCGTAACCCGCAACCCGCAACCCGTAACTCGCAACCCGCAACTATGGCAAAGCATCCAGAAGTTTCTTCGCTTCTTTTCCCCATTTGCTTTCAATACCATATTTTTTTATTACACTATTATAAAAAAGTCTTGCTTTATCAAATTTGTTAAGCTGTTCATAAGCCATAGCAATTTTTATATTAGCATTAACATCCCATTGCTCAAAATCACTATAATTATAAACAATCTTCAAGAGTGTTTCTACTACCTTCTCATATTCTTCTAATCCAAAATATGATTCCCCAATCCAATAAATTATCTCTACTTTAGTACTTCTTTTATCTATTCTTTGGAAAATTGCTTGAAATAACTCAATAGCTTTTTGATACTTTTTATCCCGATAGAAGCAGAATGCAATTTCAAAAAGAGTTTGGGGTTTAATCTCTGGAGTTCCAAATCTATCCAGCAGCATTTGATAGGCTTCTATTGCAAGCATCCATTCTCCCATAGACTTACATGTTAAGGCAAAATTCTCAATCGCCTTAAGTGCCAAATCTCCTTCCTGGTCATTTTGTATTACTAATTGATAATATTCCAAAGCTTCACGGAAGTGACCATCAGTAAAATTTATAGAACCAAGTTTAAGATTAGCATTATTAACCAGTTCAGATTCTGGAAAATGCTCAATTAATGATTTTAATTTGTCTTTTGCTAATTCAAAATCCTTATCTTCCAAAGCCATTAGTGCTTGTTGAAAATATGCATTATCAGCATAATCTGTAGAATTATAATCTTCTATCATTTCATCAAAAATTTTATTTGCCTTCTTATTATCCAGATTTATATAATAAATTCCTCTTTCAAGAAGTAAATGTGATTTAATTTCATTATTATCCTTTAATACTTTCTTAAAGAGCTTTTCATATTCCTCTGCATTTTTTCTTGATTTTCTTTTGTAACTGGAAATGATTAAGTTTTCGCCAATTTTTGACCAATCCAGATTTTGTATATTTGAAAAACGGTTCTTTAAATCAGCAGTTAAATTAAGAATTTTTTCATAATCCTTAATAGCTGCCTGAAAATCAGAAATATCGAAGTTAATCATAGCTAATTGCTCAATATCTTTCAATTTTCTATTTATATCCGTTTCGTTTTCAATTACTTTCTCATACTGTAAAATAGCTAAGCTCTTAGCACCTTTTTGTAGATAGACATCTGCCAAAATCCTTTTATCTCTGTTGGTTCTTTCTTGAATTTTTATTGATACTTCAACAGCATTTTCAAACTTCTGATTGGATATATATAAATCTCTTAATTCTCTAAGGATAATGTCATCAGGTTGATTTTCTACAAGAAGTTGATAATATGATATTGCCTTATCTGTAATATTCAATTCTTTGTAAATTTCAGCTAAATTTTCTATACCTTCCCAATATTTATTATGCATTTTATAATTATTAACAAAACTCTGGAAATATTCTGCACTATTCGTAAAGTGATTTAGTTTCATATTCACAAAACCAATATTAAACAATAAGTTACTATTTTTAAATATGATTTCCGAATCTATCTTATTAAATTGATTTAGTGCAGCTTGGTAGCTTTCATTTTCTAAATAAATATCTCCTAAAAGTGAATAGGCAGAATTTCTTATACTTATATCATAACTTAAGGTTATTGCCTGTTGTAAATTTCTTATAATTGATTGCTCGTCTTCGTTTGAAAGAATCAATGCTTTTGCAAGATTATAATAAACATTCCCTATTTCAGGAAAAGTGCTGTATTTTTCAATAAATTTAGATGAATATTCTTTTAATCTCTCTATGTATTCATCAGAACCAACTTCAAATTGCTTTAATTTAAGTTCAATTAGATAATACTCAGCCAAAGGAGTTTCTTTAGTGTCGTAAAAATTTTTAACAATAGTTTGAAAAATTTCTATTGCTTCCTGATAATATTTTTCTGCATTTATATCATTTTCATATTCTAATTTTATCGCTAAGCTATGATATGTTTCTCCTTGTAATAATAAAAATTCTGGATTATTCTCAAGATATTTATTCTGCTTGAAAATTTCAATTGCTTTTTCATATTCCTTAAGGTCATCTCTGTAAATCATTATAATTGATGCAAGAGCTTCTATATCATCATTATTTCTGATATATGTAAGAAAACAATCCATCATGTTTTCAAAAGCAGCATCTTTTTCTTTAATTTTATATTTCTTAATATAATTAATGTTTTCCATAATTCTCGTTTCCATCTCAGAACTGATATTTCCTTGATTGATTGCAAGTTCCAAAATCTTTAGTGCCTTTTTATACTGCTCCATATTCTGATAACAATCTGCTATTTCAATTTGAATTTTTTTCCATAATTTTGTTTGAGGATATGTATTTAAAATTATTTGATAATAATTTATTGCTGATTCATAATTATTAAGAATATTTTGATGAGTTTTTGCTATTTGAAAATAACAACTATCAGCTGAAATGAAATTCCCAAAGTTTTGTATCAAATCTAAATAATTTGTAATAACCTTTTCATACAAATTCTGATGTTTGAAAATTTCCGTTTGAAGCTTAAGAATTTGAAATTTTATCTTCTTTGAAGCATTAATGAAGTTTTTTGAATCAAGTTCCTGTAATGCCATTTGATAGTCTAATAACTTATAATAGGTCTGACCCATAAGAAAATATATTTCAGCCATAAATTCGCTCTCAGGAAATTCTATCATAAAATCAGAGCAATTACTTATTACTTCTTGATAATTACCTAATTTAAAATTTGTAATAGCGATTTTATAAGCAACATCATCCAGATTTTGTTCTGTATCAAATTTTCTGAAATATGACTGATAATTCTCTCGTGCTGATGCATAATAATTTATCTGAAACAACATATCAGCATAAAGCAATAAAAGAGATTTCTCATACTTTCTAGGTATTAATTCATTCAACATATTCTGAATGAGCTCAATCGCTCTTTCTTTTCTGTTGGTAGATAGATAATGCAAAGCCAATTTTTCAATTGCTTCCCATTTTGCTTCTGAAGAACTATAATCAATAATAATTTTATCCAAAGTTAGTTCAAACTGCTCAGGCATATTATTTTCAAAATATAAATTTGCCAGAAGGAGATAAATATCAGAGATCTGGGGTTGTTCTGCATAATGTTCTAAAATGCTTAATGCAGAAAGGATTGCTTCATTATACTGTTCAGAAAGTTGATAAGATTTAATAACTTTTTTTAGTGATAAAATGGAAAATGGACTTTGAGGATAATTATTAATAAGATATTGATAATTAAGAGCAGCATCCTCATAATTTCCACTTATATATTGGCTTTCAGCTAATTTATAAATTGCATTAGGAACTAACTTTGAATTTGGATATGCATCAACAAGATGCTTGAAAGCTTTACCTGCTTCATCATATAATTTTAATTCGATATATGAATTTCCAATATAAAGTTGAGAAGATTCTGCTTCTGAAGATGTTGGATATTTTTGTATAATTTCACGAAACTTACCGATTGCTTCTTCGTATAATGTATCGTCGTACATCTTTTTTGCAAATTGAAATTCATCATAAGCTGATGCAAAAACAGAATCTACAACGAATAATATGATTATTACTAAATATAATTTTTTCATTTCTTTAACCTTTTAAATTAAATCCTAAAAATCCATCAATATATTAATCTTAGGTTATCATTTGTTTAGGAATATTTCTCGATTTAAGAGTCCAGCAAAATCACTTTTATTTCTTGAAAGAATTAAAATTGTTTTATCATTACTATTGGCAAGAATTTCCTTAAAAACTTTGATTTTATCCTCATCCAGAAAGAGAAACGGATCATCCAAAATCCAATATGGTTTATTTAATGATAGAACTAAAATGATTTGAAGTAGTTTCAATTCTCCTGGTGAAAGCGAATAAATATTTCTATTCAAATATGATTTAAGCGGAAAATTAAATTTATCCGCTAATTCGTAAGTCCTTGTTTGAGTAAAAACTTTTCTTCTTTCAGATATGAATTCTACTTCATCCTTTATATTTGGAAAGACAAATTGTTTTTCAGGTTTTTGGAAAAGAATAGCGATATTTTCAAATAGGTTTTTCATTTTTTTTATATCTTTATTTTGGAATAGAATTTTGCCTTGTTGCAGTTTTTCTTCTCCAGTTAAGAGCTTGATTAAAGTAGATTTTCCTGAACCTGTTTTACCAAAGATACAAACTTTCTCTCCAACCTGAATATTCAAAGAAAAATTTGAAAAAATCGACTGTTTTACAGGATAGCAATTATTATATTTAAAACTAATATTCTTAAAAGATAAGCTCATTTATCAATATAAAACGCTACGCTGTCAAAACGCTATGCTGTCAGAACGCTTCGCTGTCAGAAAGCTACGCTGTCATAAATAGTCATAATGCTTTGGCTTGCAAAATGAATGATGACAACTTTTGACGATTCGCCAATTGGTAAATCTGTGGACTTTTTGACCATTAACGATATATAGTTTGATTTTTATCAGCACCAATAGAGATTATACTCACTTTAAGATTCAGTATTTCTTCAATTTTATATACAAAATTTTGAGCGCTTATTGGTAAATCAGAGAATTTTTTTACATTTGAAATATCCTTTTCCCAACCTGGAAGTGAAATAAATTGTGGAACAACTTTTTCTAAGTTATTAGTCACAATTGGAAAATGATTAACCTTTTCATCATCAATTTCATAATGAGTGCATATTTTTATTGTTTCCAAACCTGAGTAAACATCTAATAGTGTTAAAGCTATTTCGTCAAACCCATTTATCATCGCAGAATATTTTGCAGCCACAGTATCAAACCATCCGCATCTGCGGGGTCTGCCAGTTGTTGCTCCATATTCCTGACCTTTTTCTCTAATGTAATCCCCTATCTCATCTTTCAATTCAGTTGGAAAAGGTCCATTGCCAACACGAGTAAAATATGATTTCATAACACCAATTATTTTATCAATTCTTCTTGGATTAACACCCGAACCTGATATTGCACCACCAACCGATGTATTTGATGAAGTTACAAATGGATAAGTACCAAAGTCGATGTCTAATAAAGTTCCCTGTGCACCTTCATACAAAACCTGCTTTCCTTCGTCTAAATATTTATTAATTAAATAGGGTGTATCGACAACAA
>JACNFI010000092.1 GCA_014384665.1 Candidatus Cloacimonadota bacterium | reverse complement strand
GGTCGGGAATGACATCTGTGAGCGTTTGAAATAACATGAGAATGCTATTTTGCAGAAATCATAGCTATTTATTATAAAATTTTATAGTTTAATAATTATTATTGAAATTCATTTTATTTGATACCGATTTGGGTCGTCAAAAACATCAATCACATATACTTTTGTGAGAAACTCTGCTGAATGTAGAACCCCAGCAGGAATGTAGTACCAATCGCCTTTTTGGTAAATCCTTGTATCATTATCAATTGTCAATTTCATTTTTCCATCAAGCATAATACCCCATTGGGCACAATGAGAATGTTCTGGCATATTCCCAATAGGTTCTATATCAAAAAAAACAATTTGCTTATCTTTACTTTGAATGAGCCATCCACGAATTCCTTCAATCGGAATATCAATCTCAGGAAGATTTCTAATCATCTGGGGATAAGGAGTATCTTCCCAATCTTTCATAAAATCATTCATTTTGTCCCCGCAATTTTAAAATAATCCTTTTACAAATCCCCCATCAATTTGCAAAGCAACACCAGTTATGTATCCTGCTCCTTCAGATGCAAGAAATGCTATTGCATTCGCAAATTCCTCTGGAGTTCCAAGCCTTCCCATAGGTATATTACTTTCAATCTTCTTATAGAAATCAGCAATTGTTCCTTTTCCACTCTCCTTGAACGATTCAGTCAAATTTTCAATTCTTTGAGTTTTTGTATAGCCTGGGCATGCTACATTTACAGTGATACCATATTTAGCAACCTGGTTTGAAAGAGACTTAGAAAAGCCTAAAACCCCAGTTCGTGAAGTATTAGAAAGGATTAAATTATCAATTGGTTGTTTAACCGAAACAGATGTCATATTAATGACTCTTCCCCATTTCTGTTTTTTCATAAAAGGAACAACCAAATTACAAAGATTTATCGTGCTCATAAGATTTAATTCTATTGCATTGCGATAATCTTTCAAAGAAAAATCTGTAGCCATTCCTGCAGATGGTCCTCCAGAATTGCAAACCAGAATATCTATTGTTTTGAATTCCTCAATAATCTGCTCAATCATTTTACGAACATCATCTTCATGAGTTACATCGCAGATGAAAGACTTAACTATTCCACTTGTTTGGGAAGCGATTTCATCTCGTGTATGAATCACATTTTCTTCATTCCGAGAACATATCATTACTTTGGCACCTTCCATAACTAACCTGAAAGCAACTGCTTTTCCAAGTCCTTGACTCGAAGCAGTAACCAAAGCCACTTTATTTTTTATTCCCAGTTCCATAGTATTCCTCTAAATATAATTTTTTATACATTTGGACAGACGTTTTACTGCTTCTGCAAGCTGTTCTTTGGAAGCAAAAGAAAAATTTATTCGCATATGATTTTTACCTGGATTTTCACCATAAAATGCACTTCCCGGAACAAATGCAACCTTGAATTTAAGTGCCTCATAGAATAACTTGTAAGTATCAATATGCTCTGGAACTGTAACCCAGAGGAAAAGTCCGCCTTCAGGCTTTGTCCATGTTACACCCATTTCAGGTGGAAAATATTTTTCCATCGTTTTTAAGAAGATATTGAGTTTTTCGCTATAATAATTCCTACATTTTTCAAGATGTGTCTCCATATCCATTTCAGTTAAAAATGCAGTGCACATATCCTGATTGTATTTCGGTGTATTAAGCACATTTCCTTCTTTGATATTGGTCATTTTTTCAATCACTTCTTTTGGTCCAATGTTAAAACCAACACGGATGCCGGGGCAGAATAGTTTGGAAAAAGTATAAAGCCCAATAACATTTGAATAGTCATGCTTCTGAGCCAACTCAAAAATTGATGGAATCGTTTTTCCGTGATATCTCAAATCACGATAAGGACTATCTTCTACAATAGGAATATCATATTTATAACTGATGTCTAAAAGTGCTTTCCGCTTTTCAAAACTTGTTGTTATGCCTGATGGATTTTGAAAATCCGGCACAACATAAATAAATTTTGGCTTTTTATCCTGTTTTTGCAGTTTTTCTATTTTCTTCCCGTAAGAATCAACATCAGGTCCGTCATCTTCAATATCAAAACCAATAAATTCAGGTCGCTGAAGTTGGAAAGCTACGATTGCTCCAGCAAAAGTTGGACGGTCTATCATAACCACATCTCCTGGATTTAGAAAAAGCCGTCCTGTTAAGTCCAGTCCATGCTGACCGGAAGATGTTATCACGATATTTTCTTCTGAAATATGGATGTTATCTCTTTCCAAAAATTTGATTACTGCCTTAGTCAGGTCGCTCTCACCTTTTATATTTGTATATTGCATAATTGTTTCAATATTATCTTGAAGACGATTTTTGGAAGCTGTTCTCATTCCGTCTTTTAGGAACATTTCCGGTGATGGCAAACCACCTGCTAAAGAAATAATTTCCGGGTCGCTCAAAAGAGCAAAGAGCTTCCCGATGGAATATCCACCGTATTCTTTCAAATTATCGGAAAATTGTGAAAACCAGTTTTTAATCATATTTTTTCCTTTCTTTAGAAACCGTTCCCAGTTAAATGAAGATATATATTTAACCCCGGTGAAATAGGAATAAATTTCACAGGGCAAGCGGGACAGGTGAAACGGTTTTAATATTTTCGGTTTCTTTTATTAACCCACAAATGATCCCCAATTCCTGAGCTCGTCAGGAACGGGCTTAATTGGGGATGTGGGCTTCTTTACAAAATATTGAATTATTTAGAAGCCCATAGTTTCAACTATGGGTAACCAATTAACAATAAATTACAATTAACCATTTCAATGGTTTCCAGAAACAATGATATTATGTTTTTTCATCAACAAATCCCATTCTTCTTGAAATGACATTTTTCTATGATGCTCTTGTTGATTTCTTATGTATTGTTCAACATCCTTTACAATTGATTCACTAACCGAAAACGCTCCATAACCAATTTGCCAGGAGAATTTATCTTTATAAAAATCATTTTCGTTTATCCAATGAGATGATTCACCTTTGATATTTTTCATTATATCTTTTATGGATTCATTCTGGTTTAAGAGAAACAAGGCGTGTAAGTGATCTTCTGTGCCATTGATAATCCTAACACCGCATTCAGATTCTTCTAACTTTGCTTTTAAATGGTCAACTATCTTTATCCGTTCTTCTATCTTCAAGAATGGGAATCTGTCTTTTGTGCTCCAGACTGCATGTATCCAGATTCTTGTTAGAGAATGCGACATTGTTAATTCTCCTTTAGAAACCGTTAAAACGGTTCAGTGTGCTTGGGTCGGCATTTTATTCCCATAACTGAAGTTATGGGCTTCTTTTGAAATCATTTTTTCTGTTTTCAGAAACCCACAGTTTCATCCCCGATCTAATCGGGGAGTGGGTAATGAGTAAACCAAACTCACACAATGAACCATTTCAATGGTTTCTATTTTTGAAATTTTTTGCATAAGCAAGTTCAAATTTTTCTCTATGTTTATTAGCTTCTTCTATATTTTTGAATTTGAACATTCCTTTTGGATATTTTATCGGTGATAGTTTATTAGCAAATTCCCAGAGTTCAGCTACTTTTTCATAATATGCTTCATCCGTATGGAAATTCCAAAGAGCTCTTTCTGCTTCCTTAAAAGTTTTGTACTTATAAATCGGCATATAATATCTCTTTCATTTTTATCTTATTCAGAATCTTTCTTCTTTTTTATAAGTTCTTTCAAGAATATTGCATCACCTTTATCTCTATATCGTAAAGTGTCTTTCTTTAGTTTATATAATGTTTCCGGAGTTGCAATCTTAATTTTAATCCCTTGAAATTCTATAATTTCAAATTCCAGATCTTCAAATCCAAAAACCTTACCTATATGTGTAATAATATCAATATTAAAGCCAGCTGGAGTTCCATATCTAATAACAGGATATTTTTTCAACTCATTCAAATTAATTTCTTCAATTGAGGAATCATTAAAAACACAATATAACGCCTCGCGAAGTTTTTTAATATTCTTTGGATTCATTTTTACAAAAATGTCTATGTCTCTGGTTAATCTTTCAATGCCGTGAAGTATTACAGCAACACCTCCAATTAGAATATACTCCACATTATATTTATCAAGAACTTTCAGAACTTTAATGAATTCTTTAAATTGATTTAACATAAATTATTTTAGAACCTTGCGAAAGTTTTGCTTGTCAACCTACTGGCGGGAATTTTCGCAAATGTATGAGTAAACATTTGTGAATTTCTTTTGAATTCATTATTTCATATCATTTAGAAGCCCATAATTTTAATCTTGGTAAAATAGAACGAAACAACCATTTTAATGAAATATTAATAAAATCCCTTTCCGTAAATTTATTTACTAATTCAACACTATATAACCAATTCAACCAATTCAACTAATTCAACTAATTCAACCGATTCAACCGATTCAACCGATTCAATTAATACGAACTTCCCCCAAATCTTACTCTAATACCTTTTCTCATCATATCTCTTCCATCTTTGGATGCTCGCAGAGCTTTATAGAAAATCACATCACCAATTTTTTCAGCATTTGCTTCTCGCTCATCTTCAGGGAGGAAATATGTCTCCATTGTATCCATTTCTCTACTGGTTCCGTCGCTTTCATATTTGAAAGTCATATCAGTTCCACTTTCTAAAACTTTATGCATATTTTCTGTCCAATTAAAACCTTCTATTCCAAGGTCAGGATTAATGTAAATATGAGCACATAGGCTAACACCCTTGATACCGCTTTCTTTCATTTCTTTTGCACATCGGATAAAGGTTTCAGCCGTCATCCCATTACCCAAATTAATCTCATAAAGTGGAGAGGTCATATCATCGCGAAGGTATTCTTTCATAATATTCAGAAGCATTCTGAACTGCATCAGATTTTGCGTTGCGAGCAGCATAGAAATTTTAATGTATAGATTGGGAATATCTCGTCCATAATAACAAACTGCAACTATTGTGCTCCAACTCGGGTTTAGAAAAAAATCTGCACCTGTTGCAAGTGCTGTTCTTGTAATTCCATCAAGATAAACAAGATGATTATCATTTGCAACTTCTATTCCACCGAAATTTCCAAAGAAAGTTCCTTGATTTTTTAATATCAGTTGAGATAAACCATTTCCGATGTCTGTTCGTTCAAACTTCTTACCTGTTACTTTTTCAAGCTCCAAAAACCTGCTTTCAGGTTGAGGTATGCCAATCAAATTAGTGCTGCAAAATTTTGAGCCTTTCATTATGTTTTCTGCCATTGTTAGTGTTGCCATAAGATCGCCATTGTAAACATAATTATCAGTAAGAGCGACGACGGAGATGAATTCTGACGGAACAAAGCAAGGTTCATCTGTTTCAGCACTTTCAGCAATTCGTTTCATTGCATTATGGGTAACTTTTGCACCTTGCCACCCAGAAACTTGAGCTGTAGCAACTCCAAATTTATCATTGTATGACACATTATTTTCTTTTTCATAATCTCCTGCTTTAGCAAATTTCTTAACCAAATTTTCTGCATCTTCTATCACTTTCCCGAAACCTTTTT
>JACNFI010000091.1 GCA_014384665.1 Candidatus Cloacimonadota bacterium | reverse complement strand
AATCTAACGGGGTAAACATCTTTAACTATTTAATCTATTCATCTTTTAACAATTTTTAATTAAATTCTATGGTGCTCTTATCATCTCATCCCCCTGTTAATTTTTTAACCACGAAGGCACGAAGATAATAACATAATTATTTTCATTTGTGTTCCCGCGGACGCGGGGATTGTGACTTTGTGGCATTCTTTATCATACTCTCAAAACAAAAAGGACGCAACTTCCATTACGCACTACTTTGAGGTATCACCATACCCGAGTAATTAAGCATAAGAAAGTGCGCCCACAATGGACGCATCATTCTTATTTATTCAATTACTCTATTTGAATTGGTGATTTTCAAAGTAGAACAAATAAAAATTCTGCGAGATTTAAATTCTTTAAGTTAGCTAAGTCATAATTTTTCCTTTTATGTTAATAAATATAAAGAAAGTTAATAAAGTTATTTTTCTGTTTAATCTTTTATCTTTCATTTCATCCACAACAGACTATCTTCATAAAAACTTAAATGTATATTAAACTTAAAAATATAAAACCAAAAAGGATAAATAATTTTTTCTTTGTCAAATTTTATTTAACTTTGCGAAAGGTTTGTACCTTTCGCAAAGTTTCATCATCTCAAAATAATCATCTTTTTAATAAATACATTGTCATTAGCTTTTAACTTACAGAAATATATTCCACTGGAAACAGTTTTATCTGCTTCATCTTTTCCATTCCAAATGACATAATAATTACCAGGATTTTTATTTTCATCAATTAAGGTTTTCACTTTTTGACCTTGAACATTATAGATTTCCACTCTAACCTGGGATTCTTTTGCAAGTGAAAAACTAATTGTTGTTTTCCCGATTATATCGGGATTAAATGGGTTGGGATAGTTGCCGCTAAGTGCTGTCTTCAATGGAAGTATTGGATTATTTATATCTGTTATAGTAAATTCTACTTCATTTGATGGATCAGATTCATAATCCCCATATAGTGCTGTAACATAATATAAATGTGTTCCTGCTGGTATATTCTCATCTACAAAGGATGTATCAGTAGTTTCACCAATAACTTCTTCATTACGGTATATTTTATATCCCGTAAGACTACGGTCTAATGCAGGTGCGAGCCATGTAAGTTCTACATCAGGTTCATTATAAGTATATGTAAGGTCTGTAGGTGGAGGTAAAATAATCTCAACTGTATCCTGGTTAGAAGGTTCTGATTCATTAGTATTATCATAAATTGCAGTTACATAATAAGTATATTCACCCTCATCAAGACTTTCAGCGTAAGTAGTATCTGTAGGATTAGTAATCTCCTGAATCATTTCCTCATTGCGATAAACTTTATAACCAGTTAGGTCACGATTGATAGTTCTCAAAATGGTATTACTCTTTTCCATGAAAATACTCTTGGAAGAAATTGTTTTCCTTTTTGATGAAGCGATAATATAATCCTGGTTAGTTTTATATGAATTAAATCTTGAACCATCACATCCATTTGGCATATTCCACTCAAGTGTTACATCATTAAAATTGTTAACTGTTGCAGTTAAGTTCTGTGGTGGGTCTGGCATATTGATTTGATTGAGAGTGAAATCTATAAAGGTTGTATCCAACTCAACCACCACGACATTTGTAACTGTTTCAGGTTCATAATCGGTGAGACTGGCTGTAACATCATAAGTGCTGGCTGCAACTGCAATTATATAATCACCGATTGAATCTGGATGTGCCAGATAACTCCCAGCTGTAACCTGAACATCTTCAACACTTCCAGTTCCACCGTTTAATGTAACATTACCTGCGATATATCCAAGAACTGGAGGAGTTCCACCACCAATGATTACATCATCAATATTCCAGTTGTTTATATTATAGGAGTCACCATCAAAGGTGAAAGCTAACTGGAAAGTTTCTGAACCTATATCCGAGGTAGTAATGGTAAGATTTTCTGTTGTCGCAGGCATATTGGCTGCTGGGAATGTAATAACTTCATTCCAATTATTACCATCACTTGTAGTTTCAACTCTTAAAATATAAGTGCCAGAATAATGGCTAATATAGTGCTTGAATTCCAAATCCAGTTCTGTATGACCTAATGTATTTATAGATGGAGAAATCAATCTTTGAACAGCAAAAGTAGAGGGAGACCAGTAAAACTCTGCTTCTGGTGCACTACCACCAGCTTCGTTGCTATTGCTACCTCCCCAGTTTATTTGACCTGATGAAGATGTTGTAACCCATCCGGGTGGTGGAAATGTATTAAACTCTTCAGTAACTAATACTGGCACTTGAGAAATGGAAAGAAAAATATTTCCCTCATTAGAATAACTATAGTCAGCTGTTATTTCCCATATTATTATAGCACAATGCCCGATAGGTGCATCACTATCTGCGGTTACATTAAATGTTGCCGTTTGTATAGCATCTGCAGGAAATGTCCCAAAATTAAAAAAAGTGGAATTAAAGGATAGATATATATCATTAGTTGCTATATTAGAAACCACCGAGTATGCATCAGCACCACCATTATTTATAAATGAAACTAAAATATTTGCAGTTTCTCCGGGATCTAAGATATTATTATCCCCATCATCAACAAATAAAGAGTTATATTCAATTTCTGGAGCATTTACTTCAAGTATGAAATCAAGGTTCCAACTTTCATTAGAACTTACAACGATAAGTTGGAATGAGACAATATGTCCATCTGGACAGTTTTCATCTACGGAAAAACTATAATCTACTATATTTACTTCTGAACCTTCTGCTGGAATATCATTGTAATCAGAGCTATCTACTGTTATTGTAATGTAATCATCAGAAGAAGAAAGTATAGCATAAACACCTGTAGCAGTAGTTTCACCCAGATTATTTAAAGCGATGTCCAAATTTACATCTTCTGCATAATCAACAAGTCCATTTCCATTTGCATCATTTATATCAAGACCACCAAGTACTATATATGCTTCTTCATAAGGAATTGGTGGACCTGTAAATAAAAGAGCCATTTCATTTTCTAAAACCTTTGCTGCTGTTGGATATTGGTTGCTATAAGTATATTCCAATCCAACGGTTCCTGTATGGTCCTCTAAGCCAACAGTAGCATATTCGCCATGATAAACATAGAATCCCCCATACTGCCCCTGGTCAACATTGTTTATTGTTTTATATTGAAAAACTATCTCACTATCTCCAGTTGTAGTTGGATAGAAATTGGAATCATACAATATTACCTGAAAAGTTTCTTGTGCTCCATTATAATCATTTTGCAGATGAGACCATTCCACAACAAAATAATGTGAACTTGCATCATAATAATAACAAACATGTCCACTTCCTATTCTTAAATCATCCCAGAATGGTGCTATAATTGGAGAAGGTCCAAGAGGACCCGGAACACTCCAATTCATAAAAGATTCTATTTCAGTATGACCTGGTGATATCCAGCCATTTGAACAAATAGTTATAGATGTATAATCATTCCCATAAAATTTGAAAACAAATGGTAAATCTATATCTTCAATATCACCCATATCTCCATAATCATATAAATAAATAGTTGTTCCTGGACCGCCATAAGTAGGGTCAATCTCTACCCATTGATATACAGGCACATTATAATAATCTGTATCTCCATCATCATAGCAGTAATAACCATATTCATCAGGACCAAGTGGGTCTGTTACAGTTACTTCACCTACCTCAAAAATAAAATTAGAAGTGTTGTCATAACCATCAGTATTATAGAGATATAAATATAAAAAATACTGGGTGCCCGGAATAATCTGTGTGTTTGCTGTTAATTCAAAACGATTTGTATTATTTGTTGCTTGACCTCCAGCAGGAATACTGCCAAAATATCCAAGTGAATCTTCTATTGTTATCATATTGTTATTACACATCAATATTCCATATACATCACTGGCTTCAACTGAACCAATATTCTCAATAGTTAAAACAAGTTCCGCTGTCTCGCCGGGATCTAATATTCCTTCACCACCATCCATTACTGTATATTCACTTGCATAAAGATTTGCACCTTCTACAATTAAATGTATTTTATCATTCCATTCATTACCGCTTCCATCTTCTATCAGAATATCAAATTCAATCTCTGCTCCTCCAAGAGCATCTGGTGAAATAGAAAAATCAAAATCATCAGAAGGATAAGCAGAACTGCCTGATGCTATATCACCATAATCCTCAGTATCATCTGTTATTGTTATAAATTCACTTTCTGAAGTTATTACTGCGGAAACAGAATTAGCAGTTTGTGTTCCATAATTTTTTAGACTTACATTTAATTCAATATCCTCGCCTGGATTAAGAATTCCATTCCCATTGCCAGAAGAAGTTCCAGCAGCATCATCATCAATTTCAACTTCAAAAACATTTACGAAAACATCAAACTGAACAATATCAAAACTACCGAGATGAGGAATAAAATCGTGTTTGGTTACAGTAAGGTTTACATTCCCTGTATTCTCTGCATCAATTGGAAGTAATATTTTTCCAATGCTATCTGTAAGTCCTGTTGAGAAAATTTCATCATTTCCCATTAAAGCAGTAACCCAAGCGTTTTCAACTGGAAAACCTAAAATATTTCCTACTGTTATTTCTATGTAGTTACTACCCAATGAGATTTGTGAGTTATATGTTACAGTCATTTCCTGAGGAATACCAGTCCAGATTTCCATTCCGGGGTCCCCCATCAAGTTGTTCCAATAGGAAAAATTATAAACAGCATTCATAGGATTATTGGGATAATTAATATATATATTCAATTTCCCTCTATTGAGAGCTCCACCCAAATGGTAAATTTTATCTGCAAAAATTCCATAATAAACTCCAGCATCAACACAGTTGTTGAAACAGGTATGGGTTTGAATACCCGCTGTCGCTATAGCTCCGATAGCACCTTTAGGATTACCAGGAGAACCTGCTTTTAAGAATCGTTCACTTCTACAATCATAAGTTCCCTCATAACTCCCAACGCCGCAGGTCATAAATACAGCTACAGGGAGCATATAACCATTGTTAAGAGCATCTATATTACTATTACCCCAACCACTCATACCATAAAACCCGCGATAATTGAAATAACTTACACCATTATTAATGCCATTTGCCATTTGCGATACCCAGGGACCAGAATACACCTCATCACAGATAATATTACCTGCATGTTCATCAATCATTTCCTTAATATGCATCTTGGTATCTACAGCAGATGGACCCGAGTCGCTTGGATCGCCAACTAACAAAGCTCTGTTATACCAATCAGTTTCATCAAGATATGGTTCTTTTTCATAATGTAATATCTTAAAAATTATTGTCTGTAATTGGTAAATTGTATTAAATGAGAGACGACCAATAAACGCATCAGCAAGGATATCATTCCCTTCTAATAAGACATAATATTGGTCACCTTCTGCACCACTCATATGTCCAGTTGGAATATTTAAACTTGGAACCCCAGCATCACCTACCAAACATATAAATTCTGGAGGATTTTCCCAATTATCATAAGCATCCTGAATATAATTCTTGATAGAATAAAGACTTGTGCCCGTCT
>JACNFI010000090.1 GCA_014384665.1 Candidatus Cloacimonadota bacterium | reverse complement strand
GAAGGCGTAAAACATCTCTCTAAAAGTTTCGGAAAACTCCTCTTTTTTAGCTTGTTCGTTTCGTTCAGTTTTGAAGGATCAGTCTCTTTTTTATAAGGGGTAAAAACTACCCAAAAATCCTTAGTGATATATTTTAAACTCCCTTGAGAACGTGCTTTCTCGTGGCTCTATCCATGTCATTCTTTCCTCGAAATATACAAATTTACTAAATCTTCTGCCTCAAGATCAATTTTTACGATCCTCTGATCTATTTTAGTTATCTCTTGCCTATCAGTCCACATTGACAAATGTTTTCCCAATAATTCAAGTGCTTTCAGTTTATCCCGGTATCTGACTTCTTCTGACTGTAAATCAAAAGCTATTTTCTTTAGCTCCCTTAGTATGTCTTCAACTGTTATCTCTACTTCCTCTGTGTGCTTATTTTCTAACTCTCTAATGCTGTTTTTAATTTCAACTTTTTTCAACAATCTTTGTCCCTGCGAATATGCAGTCTTTTTTGAATATCCTGCCCTGATAGCTGACTGTGTAGCGTTGAAATCAATCGCATACTCCTTACAGAACCTTTTTTGTTTATAAGTAAGTTTCCTGTTCATTTTTACCTCCATTACTCTTTATTTTCCAAATAATTCATTACATCTTTTTTTAGTTGGTTTAACTTATCAAGTTGATAATCAGTCCACTTAAATTTTCTTCTTTTATTTCCTATAATCATTTTTGATCCTGCGCAGCTGCTTGTGGTTAAATTTCAGTAAGTTTTTGGTAAAATTAAGGTTTCCAACTAATTTTACTAACCATCGGGACACCCAGTAGTTCATCAATTTTGGATTCCTCATATACAGAGAAAACAAGCTCCTTTGTCTCCTCTGTCAAATTCTGATAGTATTTCTGGAAATAATCTAACAACTTGTCAGTGCTAATATCTGAAAAATCTCTATTTTCTAACTCTGCTTTTATTTTTTCTAACTGCTCTCCAAATGCTTCAATCCTTTGTTTTTTCAATAGGAAAAACTTCTCCTGTATGGCTTCCAGTTCAACCGCTTTTAAGTTTTTAATCTGCTCTGTAAGTCCTCTACTTATCTTGATAAGTGTAGGTTTGCTAATGTCCATATCCTTTGATATTTTTTCAAAAGATAGTCCCTTCGCCCGTAATTCAATGAAACGATCCTTTTGTTCTTGTGTTATCATTATTACACCTCCTTGTTTAGTTTTTCTTTTGATGCTTTCATAAGTTCAAACACTTTGTTAAAGGTTTCAATACTAAAAGCAATTCCTTTTTTGGTTGGCTTGTATTATTGCATATTTTATAATTTAATTATTTCCAGCAATTAATCTAATATATTCAACCATAGACTTATACTTTTCAATTTCTTCTGTATATTCAGCAAGAAATACAAGTTCAAACTTTGTAAGGCATGATAAATTTGTAATAAACTTTTGTATGACATTACCATCTCTTTTTTTATCATAAATAGGCATTTTCCCTACAATAACTCCAGCCAATTCCTCTCTTGTCATCTTATTATATTGTTCTCTTCTTTCTTTAATAAAATCTTGTCGTTTGGCATCATTAAGTTCACTTTCAATTTCTTTTTCAAATAAATAACCTGTCTTCTTTGCTAATTCCCGTTTTTTCCATTCTGGACCATCTGCTTTCCATAGTAGGTATTTCCCACTTGTTTTCAATTCACTTGTTTGTATATAATCAGGTGCATTTTCTCTTATTTCCATTTCCATCATTTCTTCGCGAACATCTCCACAATCTTTCTCTAATTTACCTGTTTTTTTCCTGACAGATACTTTCAATAAATCCATAAAATCATTATGGCTTCCTCCCATTCTCCTAAATTCTGCAATCAAGTCATCAAATTCATCAGGTGAAAGAATAAAGGTAGGGGGTGTGGTTCTTGGATTAATTAAGATGTTAAGAACTTTATTCATTAGATCTTCTTCTCTAACAGGGAACTCATTATTGTAATAGTGTTTAGTATAATTACGGAGAGTAGATCTTCTTATTCCATGGAACCCATCATCGTCTGTAATCCCAAATGTCCATTTATTCTCATAAGCCAGCCACTTTTTTATAATATTTATAGCAGAAATAAAATAAGTTGAATTTTTTGGATACCAACCACTTTTACGAAGGCATTCCCAAATGATGGGATCATCATATATTGTATAATGTTCACATAAATTATCACTTCCCCAATGCTTATTATTATTCTCGTCAATCCACTCTTTTTCTGCATTTTTTATATCTTCTTTTGTGGCTTTTTTATTATATGCCCCTCTCCATAAAGCTAAAATATCTGCCCCACAATCCAGCCATATATCCGCTATTTTTTTTGGTAATCTATTATAATAACGAATCTGTTTTACTGTTAGTTTATCAAATGCGTAATCGTTACGCACTTCATAAGCTTTTGTATATTCCATAGTGTTACGGATAGTTCCTTCAGAAACATCAATTTCTTTAGCCAATGCTCTTTGAGATAGTTTTCTCTTATCCATCATTCGTTGGAACATTTTACCCAAAAGTGCTGGATTATGAATTCCATGTTGATTTCTTTTATATGTCTGGCACATTGCCTGAAAATCATCTACTTTAATTATTTCACAAGTTACAGTTTCAAAGCCAACTTCTTTTGCAGCTCTCCAATTATGTTCACCATCAACAATACAAAAGTTTTTACCATTTTTTCTAACTACAATAGGTTTTGGCACTCGTCCAAGTTTTCTTAATTCATTAGTTAATTCACTGAACTCTTTCTCAGTCATCATATTTGGATTGTAATCATTCGGCTGTAATTTTTCTGTTGCCAATTGGACTATATTTAACATTTTAACTTACCTCCATTAATTTTAATTTTTATTTATTATCTGTATTTTTGCCTTTTTCATAAGTTCAAAAACCTTGTTAAAAATTTCTACACTAAATGCTATACCCTTCTTGCTTGGTTTATATTCTCCCTGATCATCTTCATAGAATACTCGCAAGTCAAATATGCCCCTGCAATTATAATTGTTTACACTGGCTTGTATCTTTTCTTTTGCGTTTTTTGTTATTTCACCTATAATAATTATTACACCTCTTTCTCCCTATTGGGATTTATTGTTTGTATTTTCCTTCACTGATAGGTGTATATAATACTGTATGTATTATTAGGTTGCATTTTTCAGTCATTTTGTAATTGTAATTTCTTGTCATATAAGTATTTAGCTTGTTGCAATTAATGTTGCATTTTTCAGTCATTTTACACCAGTAATTGATAAATTGGTTTGGAAACTCCTTTATCATTTTCTCCATAATATCTTTTTAAATAATCTGCTTTCAATAGACCTTTTATATGTCTTGAAATAACTGAACGAGATATACCTGTTTTTTCTGATAAAGTTTCCAATGAAGGAAATGCTTCCTTTGACCATCCATAATTACAAAGTAATGCATAGATTTTCAATTTTTTAGCTGTTATTCTACCATCAATAGCACCATTTATTGCACCATTTGTTAGAACTGTGTAACCTAATCCAAATGTGCCTTGTTTCTTCAAACGATAGAAATCTTCTTTACCTGCTTTTCTGTTTTTGTGAATAACTTGAATAAAATCATTCTGACATAGTGCCTTTAGTGCTTCTCTTTTATTATCCCTTCCCATACATTGTTTACCTGAAGTTTTATTAGTTAATTTATCATCAATCTCACTTGAAGTCAGACCTTCAGGGTGTCTTGAAAATATACCATACAAAATTAGCTCATATCCAGTAACTTTTCTGTAATCATTAAAAATCCGATTATTCAATCCAAATGATTTTGTAAAATCAAGTTCACTGCCTACAAACCTCATTTTACATTCTGCTTTATCACAGAAACGAGATAATTTAGCTTGTATTGTGGCATCAGCAATTTTACATCCTAAAAGTTTATAATCTTCAACCCAATACTTATAAAAGCTATCGAGAATATCTTTTTCATGTAGAGGAGGTTTATTTTTCTGATTCCACTCTAAAACTGTTTGTCTGACAATTTCCTGTTTATATCCTTCTACTTGAAAATATTTTGTTAAGCGACCCAAACACCAATGTCTGAAACCATCAGGAACACCTTTTAAAATCTGTTTTATGCAATATCTTTTAATACCAATGTTTTTATGATCAATAACATTCTTGTAACTTTTCTTTTGTGTAATTTCTATTGGTACTGGAAATAGTTTCTGAAATACTGAAATATCATAAACATTATCATTAATACTGACAATCTTACATTGTTTTATATTAAAAGGATCTTTAACATTATTTGTATCTGGGAATCTAAATACTCTTGCTTTATCTGTTGAATTTGGGTCTGCACCAGTAATTTTTACCATTTCTTTAACAAGTTTTGTTAAATCATAAAAAGGGCTTTTTAATATCCAATAACAATGATAACCATTTCCTGAACTTACAATTATTGATTGATTAGGAATTTTGGCATTTCTAATCTTACCTTTGATTTTATCTAAACTCAAACCATCAAAATCTAAGCAAATTGCATGTGTTCGCAGACAGTTATAAGAAGCTCCTGAAATTTTACCATTATTCTTTTTTTTGTATCCTCTGACATATAACCCAAAATAAATGTTTTTATCATTTGGTGGATCGTATCTGAACAATTTATCTAATCTGTTAAAAAATATCTTTTTTACAGATTCGTCCACAGGATCAATCTCTCTAATCTCAATCAAGCCATTTCTTTTTAAATCCGGGAACAATAGAGAAAAAAATTGTTGCTTCAATTTTCGCCACTCTTTTCTGATAATTTAGGATTGTATGGATATATTTTATGAGCTAATCGTCTTTCTTTATCTTTCAGCCATTTACCATTACGAAAAACTCTTCTGGAATGTGCTCCCAGTTCAATTATTCGGCTCAAATTCGATACTTTTGTGTGAAAGCAATATAGATTATCAAATGTCTTGTAATCTTTGAATGTAACACCTAATTTTTTTAACTGAAGATAACACTTTCTACTCCAACAATACACTCCCAGGATATCTTTCGAATACTCATAAATTTCACAGTATTTAGTAAGGAGAAATTTGTCTCTGATCTCATCTTTGTATAATAGATGTTTATATTCCCTTTTTACAATAGTTCTCATTTTCTGCCTGCCTGTCTCTTAGAGAAATAATCCTCATCCGCTTCCTGTTTAATCTCAAACTGAGATTTGCACTTGTTTTGAGTGTTTAATACGAAGTTATTCAGATCTTCAATCTTGAAGTAGATTTTCCTATTCTGAACTTTGTAAAACGGAATTAATTTTTTGTGAGTGTAGCCATACAATGTAGCTTTTGAGAGTCCCAGATAATTAGATGCTTCTTCCATCGTTAGAAATGGTGCTTTTGTTTGTTCTGTGTTTTGGTTTTCCATTAGAAAACCTCCTATATTATTATTTGAAGGTTCGTCCCTTCACTTAATATAGGTTGTACAACTGATGGTGATATAAATAATGCGCCTACAAAGTATAACTAACTTAATAGACGCTGGTAACAGAAAATAGAAATAATGATAAGGATGTCGGTTGTAAAAAATTTATACAACTCAAAAATTAAGAT
>JACNFI010000089.1 GCA_014384665.1 Candidatus Cloacimonadota bacterium | reverse complement strand
AAGAACCATCTATTATTGAAGAAAGAGCTTATAAAGATACATGGAGTGGTGGAATTGCTTCCTATCTAAAATATATGTATGAACGACTGGTTTTGATGAGAGAATTATTGACTGAAAATGGCTCTATTTATGTGCATTTGGACCAACATGTAGGACATTATATAAAAATTATAATGGATGAAATATTTGGATATGAAAATTTTAGAAATGATATTGCTTGGTGTTATAGATGGTTTGAACATAATGAAGGATATTGGAATAGAAAACATGATAGTATCTTATTTTATACTAAATCTAAAACCTTTAATTTTAATTGGCGTGAAGTTGCTGACGAACAACAAGAATCTGCAAAAGAATACTATAAATATATTGATGATAAGGGGAGAAGGTATTGTATTTATGGTAAGAACATTAAAGGGAGCCCAGTTAAACAAAAGGGGAGACTAACTCCTGAAGATGAAAAAAAATATCCAGAATTAACATATAGAAGGTATTTAGATGAATGTAAAGGTGTAAAACCAAGAGACTGGTTTATAATAAATACAGTTATTACCACCTCTTATGAAAAGGTTGGTTTCGATACACAAAAGCCCGAAGCTCTTCTAAAACGCATCATCCTCGCATCTTCCAACCCCGGTGACATAGTTGCTGACTTCTTCTGTGGTTCAGGCACAACCTTGGCCGTAGCAGAAAAACTTGGAAGAAGATGGATTAGTTCTGATTTATCAAAATTTGCCATTCAGGTAACAAGAAAGAGACTTTTAGATATTCATAACTCAAAAGATTTACTTGATGAAAAGAAAAAGAATTATGGAAAACCTGCCCGACCTTTTGAAATACAGAATATTGGAAATTATGAAACTGTTTACTGGCAGGAAAAACAAGATGAATCCCGTAGGATGCATATCCAACGGGATGAATATCTTACATTTATGCTAAAATTGTATCAATCTCAACTCCTTTCTAATTTTAAATACATACACGGAAGAAAAGGCGATAGAGCAGTTCATATTGGACCATTGAATGCACCTGTATCAAAAGAAGAGATTGAAAAAGTTGTTGTTGAGTGTAAAGAGAATAATTTTAACAAATTAGATGTATTAGGTTGGGAATGGAGTTATGAGGTTAATGAACTTGTTAAAAGTTCAGCAAAGAAAAAAGGAATAGATTTAAAACTTATTCAAATACCATCTTTAAATGAGATAAAATCTGCTCTTGTAGGTTTTGACCTGAATCTATTTAAAATTCCCGAACAGGTTGTAGAAAAAGCACTTTTACCTCATATTAAATTTTCAGAAGTTTCATATTTAGAAATTGAAACAAAAAATGAAAAAAATGAGATTACTTTAAAAATTACAGACTTTCAAATTCCTCCCACACCAGAGTTAGCTGAGATAGCAAGCAAAATCAAAGATTCAAGAGAACTTATTGATTATTGGGCAATTGATTGGGATTATAAAGGAGATACATTCCACAACCAATGGCAGAGTTTCAGGGTAAAGAAAAATCCTAAAGTAGATTATGTTGCAAGGCATAAATATGAAGTAGACAGTAGACAGGATACGGGTGGAAGGGAAAGGATGATTATGGTGAAAGTAGTGGATGTTTTTGGGAATGATACGAATAAGGTAATTAAGATAAAGTTATGAATAAAGCTATAACAATGACTTACAATAATTTGGTTGATAGAATTACACGGATTCTTGTGCAGGCAAGAAATAATGTAGTCAGGCAGATAAATCGGACTCAAGTTTTGACATACTGGGAGATTGGTTATGAGATTGTAGAGTTTGAGCAGAAAGGTAAGCCACGGGCAGAATATGGAAAGAACCTCATCAAAAAACTTTCAAATGATATGAGTAAGAAATTTGGAAAAGGATTTTCAGAAATAAATATTAGAAATATGAGACGACTCTATTTAGAATTTCCAATTCAACAGACACTGTCTGTTAAATCTGAAAACCAGCAGACACTGTATGCCAAATTTGAACCTATGCTTTCTTGGTCTCATTACTGTGAACTTTTAAGAGTAGAAGAATACCTTGCTCGTTCATTTTACGAACAAGAATCAATTCAAAATAATTGGTCAGTTCGTGAGTTGAAAAGACAGATTAACTCAATGTTATTTGAAAGGATAGCTCTGAGTAAAGATGTAAAGACAGTAATGAAGATGGCAGAGAAAGGGCAGATAATTGAAAAACCAGAAGATGCAATAAAAGACCCTTATATCCTGGAATTCTTAAATCTTAGAGAAGAAACAGTATATACTGAAAGTCAACTGGAACAGTCAATTATTGATAAGTTGCAATATTTTCTTCTTGAATTGGGAAAAGGATTTAGTTTTGTTGCTCGCCAGAAAAGGATTACTATTGCCAATCGTCATTATCATATTGACCTGGTTTTTTATAATCGTATCTTAAAATGTTTCGTTTTGATTGACTTGAAAATAGGTGAACTTGACCATTCTGATATAGGTCAGATGAACTTTTATTTGAACTATTTTAAAGATAACGAAAAAATAGAAGGAGAGAATGATCCTGTTGGTCTTATTCTTTGTGCTAAAAAAGATGATATTTTTGCAAAGTATGTTTTAGGTGGATTAAGCAATAAGATATTTGCATCAAAATATAAATTAGCATTGCCTTCTGAGCAAGAATTAAGGTCAAAATTAAAATCAACTCCTTTGGCGTTGAGTAAAAGTGGAAATAAATTAAAAAGCGAATGATAATTAACAAGAAAGTTGTGGATGTGTTTGGTAATGATACGAATAAGGTGATGAAGGTAGCAATAAAAGGAAAATAATAATGAAACAAACATCTGTAATAAATAAAATCTTTGAGAAATATTTTGAAACTTTTAAAGACAAATTAGATAATGAAATAATTGAGAACTTAAAAGAAGTTTTTGAAAGTGATTACTTAACGGAAGCTAATTTAAACGACTTTATTAAATGGCTTGAGAATTATAATGCAGAAGATAAAAAACCTTAAAATAAAATGTTTTCGTGGCATAATAGAGAGAGACTTGCCATTCGAGGGGAAGTCTATTGTGCTATTTGGAGAGAATGGGCATGGAAAGAGTTCTTTTGTAGATGCTCTTGAATTTTTCTTTAAGGGAAACGTCCCTTACCTTGATGAAGCACAGACTACATCAACAGTTAGACATGTTCCCCATATTTCTTATAAGAAAAAAGATTGTAAAGTAGAAACGGAATTTTTGCAAGGAGATGTAAAAGTATACCGTACGTTCCAGGATGTTCCTCAATTGCCTAATCATCTAGAATCTTATTTTAAATTAGGTTCTACTACTCCTTTTATACTTCGAAGGAAATATCTATTAGATTTTATTGTGTCACAACCGGCTCCACGATATGCTCAGCTCGCAGCCTTAATAGGAATAACGGAGTTAGATAATATTGAATTAATCATGATGCGTAAAAGTGATGAAATATCTGATATTGTTGTTTCATTACAAGGTAGACGTGATCGAGCAGGTGAAGTACTTAAAGATGTTTTTGGCGAAGAAGTTAAATCAAAATCCCACTTGGTTGAACTTATTAATAAAAGGCTTCAAAAGTATAAAGAGGCTATTTCCTCGATAGAAGACATATTGAATATAAAACCAAAACTGGTTGAAAAAATACGCGGTGTAGACTTTGAAAAAGCAGGTAAACTAAAGAAAATTATAGATGAGACAAAAAATTTGTTTTCAAATATAACCTTCCTTGAAAGACATAAGGAATTTTGGACGAGCCTTGATACTTTGCTGAGAGATAAGCAAAAAATTGAAGATATAGTCTTTCAGCAACTTTTAGAACAAGGTAAGAACTTGATTGTAGAAAAGAAATTGAATAAATGTCCACTATGCCTGCAACCGTTTGAGGTAGTTAATCGATATGACGTGATTGCTTCAATAGAACGGCGTCTCAAAGATTATAAAATTGTTGGTGAACAAATGAAAGATGTTAGACGATTGCGGGCAAACTTAGATAACGACTTGTCGGAATATTCTGCTAAGTTCAAGGATATTACAAAACAGATATTTCAAGTAGGTTATAAAAAGGATTTGGATTTTTTGGACAATATAAACGCATCTTTAGATAAATTAAAAGTAGACTATTCCAAGGAAATATTAAAAATCAGGCTTGATCCTTTAGATTTGTATCTGAAAAGATTAAATGAGGAGGCTCCGTCAATAAATGATATAATTAACTGGTCTGAGGGTGAATTACAAAAAATTACAGTTACTAAAAATTCTGAGGAAATTGTTAACATAATAGATCTTTTAACAAAAGCTTATGAAACCTATAATGAAATTACCAAAACCTCGGATGAACTGGACAAGAAAAAGAAACTCGAGAGCCAAATGAAACTTATTTATGATACTTTCATAGAAAATAAAAGCGACGAGGTTCAGAAAATATACAACGAACTTGAAAGTGATTTCTGTCGGTATTACGAGCATCTGCATCCTAATGAAGAATCAGGAGCAATTAGGTTAGAGGTCAAGCGGAGAGCCAGTGCCGAGATTAAAAGTAGATTTTACGAGAGGGACAACGAAGATCCACGGGGATTTTATAGCGAAGCTCATCTCGACTCTTTGGGCTTGTGTATTTTCCTTGCCTTTGTTAAAAGATTTAATGCAGGTTTTCCGCTCATTGTTTTGGATGACATAGTTTCTTCAATCGATGCTTCACATCGAAATCGTATAGGTGAACTTATTTTCACCGAATTTCCTGATAATCAATTTCTTATAACTACCCATGACGATATTTGGTTCGAAGAGCTTTGTGCTGCCCAACAGGCTTTTAATGTTGGTTATAAATTCAAAAATATAAGAATAACCCGCTGGAGCCTTAACGAAGGACCTGTTTTGAATAAATATAAAGCTCGATGGGAAGACATAGAAGACAAACTGCAAACAAGAGATAAACAAGGAGCTGGTAATGCTGGTAGAATATGCTTGGAGTGGATATTAGATGAAATGACTATAAATCTAATAGCCACAGTACTGCGAAAAAGAGGAAATAGATTTGAAGTGGGAGACCTTTATAGTCCATTAAAAAACAGGGTTAAAAAGCTTCTTCCAGACTATTACTCGTCAAATGAGCAAACTTTTCAAAAATTAGAGTCAAACAAAATATTTGGCAACCTCCTCTCTCACTATAATCCTGATTTTCAAAATATTTCGATCGATGAGATAGGGGATTTTATAAACTCTGTTAAATCGCTTTACAAGCTATTTTATTGCAATAATTGTAAGGAATTTGTTAGATATTTTCAAGATGCAAAAATTATTAAATGCAAAAAAGGATGTATGGAATGGAAGGTTAAATAAAATGAAACCAACTGACCTTTTACAACCAGACCAAAGGCGACTAAGTAAAACCTACCTTTCAAATGAACTTCGCAAAGCAGTTTTCACCTGGCGAGAAAATGGCTACGAAGGTGTTACAGATACAACAAGAAGACTTTTACAGTTCTGGTTTGGAGAAGAGCATATAATAAATGGTGAACATTTTGATTTCTGGTTCTGCCAAAGGGAAGCAATTGAAACTCTTATCTATATTTATGAAGTAATGAAAAAGAGAAACTTCA
>JACNFI010000088.1 GCA_014384665.1 Candidatus Cloacimonadota bacterium | reverse complement strand
TTCCTCAATTTAATAAACCGATGTCATTACCGACCTAATCGGGAATCCAGTATTTTCATTAGATACTGATGCAATGAGTGTTTTTATTTGCATGATATGACTATTCATCAAACCATTCTTCTGAAAGGTCTTTCCATTCAGGATTCTCTTTTTCAATTAGTTCAAGTTTCCATTTTCTATTCCATTTCTTCAATTGCTTCTCTCTTTGAATCGCACTTCTCACATCATTTGTCATTTCATAGTGAACAAGTTTATCAACACCATATTTTTGGGTAAAACCATCAACGAGCTTATTCTTATGCTGATACATTCGATTTTCTAAATTATTAGTAACTCCAATGTAGAGTGTGCCGTTTCGTTTGCTTGCTAAGATGTACACGAAATAAATTTTATCCATATGATGAGACTAACTATATAACTTTTCTGGATTCCCAATCAATCCCCAATCAAGTTGGGGATGGCAATATTGGGAATGACAGTAGAGGGGCTTGTGAATGATAATGGGGGAGTTTTGAAATGATAGCTGAGAGATTCGGCTTTGTGGTTTAATGGTATAAATTTTGTAGAATTTTTCATATTTAATTTTATTTTCCATATCTTGTTTACCTTTGATTTCTTTTTATAATTTTAAAATAGCCAATAAAGTATATTAATATTAACATTAGTAATGTTTACATAGATTTTGATGAAAAGGGATTTTACAATAACTTTAATAGCCAAAATATGTTATTAATATTTATGAGAGAGGTTAAAGAAAATATTATTTGTTTTCTGAATTTAAAAAACAAAAGCACATAATCCATTCAGCAATTACCATAACTATATAACTAACGATTCCTACCTTGTCTCCTACATTTTCGAATAAATGTGATCCAGTAATTTCATCCCAGAACATTAATGGTAAACCAACAGGAATAAAAAAAACAATAATTATTGCGAAAACAGCCACAAAATATAATATTGGACCAACAGCACAAATAACAATAATTCCTAAAAATCTCTCCCATACACTTGGTTCTGTAAAACCTCTAATTATGACCCCCAATAACATACATATGATGATGATAAGTGAACTTAAGTATATAGTTATCAGTTCATTCATTGAATTATCAATTTTTCCAAAATTTTTTATATATAAAGTGAATAAAATTATTGATAGGATTATAATAACACAATTAGATACAACATTAGAGTGATTTTCAGCTTCTGTAATGGATCCACTTTCTAATGTTGTTTGGGAAGGTGATGTTATTGTAGAGGTATGTGATGGATAAGTAGACTGGGATTGAATTGGTAACGACACATCAGATGAAGTCCTCTCTCTTGGTAGCTGCCAATAAAATGTTGTTACATTCTTATTAAGATAAGTAATAAGTTTATCATTGGGGGGAATTAAAACTAAATTATTTTGACCTTTAGGGAGATAACATAATCTCCAAGATCCAACAAATTTATCCTTATACTCATTCTTTGCAATGTCTAAAATTTCATTGAAAGTAGAATTTGGATCCTCATCTTTCACTCTTCTTATCCCACCTACTTTATCAAATATTATAATTGAGCTCATTACATATTTAATGAATTAAGTAAATCGTTTCTATTAAAAAGCCAAGAATAGATAAATTCTATAGGGCTAGAACTATATTTTGAAATTCCATTTTCCCCACATACAATACATTTTGGTGATCCTGATGTAGTAACATATTTCATTTGAATATTATTTGAGTAATAAGTAAAATAATTGTGTTTTATTTTTACATTTGATAAAATTTCTATAGCAAATTTTGTAGTAATACCACCTATAATTTTTTGGCTTTCTAAAGGTGAAAGCGTACAAGCACCTTTATCATTAAAACTATCAGGATTACTTCCACAACAATAGCAAGGATTTCCATTTATATTAAACAATGATACTGAACCCATACTTGCATTCAATGCACTTGAAATAAATGGTTTATTATTAGCTATACATAACATCTGAAAAACAGCTCTTGCACTAAATGTGTCAAAGCATCCAATTACAATATCTGATTTTTTAATGATAGAGTCGAAAAAATTTAGGCGTTTTTTAATGGTAGAAAATTTTGGTTCTGATGCAAAACATGGTACTTCTTTATAAACGGAAACTACATTTATATTTGTCATTTCAGAAAGTTTTTCTTTGACAACTTCAACCTTCTTTTTATAAACATCTTTGATGGTAAAAAGCGGCTGCCGATAAATATTGTACCAATCGACAAAACCGTAATCTACAACTATTATATTACCAACTCCTAAAACAGCTAAATTATAAGCTATTTCGTTCCCTAATAGTCCAACCCCACCAATAAGAACACTTTTTTTATTTAACAAACCTGTGTTATATCCTATTCTGCTAAAACGGTCGGTTCGCAATTGAAAAATAAGTTTTTCATTTAATTCTATACTTTGAATATAAATTGGTATTTCTGGATCTAATAAAGAATCCAAAACCTCTTTGATTGTCATATCATCTGGCAGGATGACTTTTGAGTTCTCTACCAATGTTTTATGTGCAATTTCTTCACACTTATCTTTTTTAAAATAAGTATAGAGAATCGGTTCGTTATTCATATTACAATGGGATTTTATATAATTCGCTAAATCTTTGATAAGTTTATTTTCGTCAAATTCTATTTGTAATGATTCCTCTGAATCCGGATTCTGAATTAATAATTTCCTAGCCATATTAACACCCTATGTTTTAGTGAAATTTTTATAAAATCTCATCTTTTATTTATTATACTTTCTTCTGAAGGTTTAACACTTTTAAAATCAAATGAACAGCCCATTGAACTATATCGCTTAACCTTAAATATAAAAATTTCTTTGATATCTTTTGAATCTCCAGTAGACTTGAAATAATAAAATTTATCAAGCTTCGTTTTATTATGAAAGTGTTCTAGAAAAATATCTTCATACTCGGAACAAATATCTTTATATGGAAAATGTTGCCAAAAACCTACCAAATTCTTATTAGATAAATTATTAGGACGAAATTTTAATATTGAAAATACTTGCGTATCAGAATCCTTTTCCTCTTTTTTATAAAGTAGTGCACACATTTCAGAATAATCATAATTCAAAAACTGTGTAAATATAGAAATGTATTTAGACATATCGTAAGTTTTTAGTTTATTTAGTTTATAATGAGATAATATTTTCATAGTGTAAATATCAAAATGTTTATTTTTAACATTAAGAATTAAATGTACTTTTTGAGTTTTAGGTTCAGGTACATCAGTTTCCAATAACCATTTTTCCTGAAACAAACACTCTTTGTCAATCGTTGAATACTGTGTACCATAACCTGGGGGATGAACATGCCATGTACCGACGATACATTGTGTTGTAGGTGAAATATTTTTTCGCAGATAGCAACGAGCTTCGGTAAATATTTTTAGGCTGAATCTGATAGAACTAGTAGAAGTAATGGCATTTTTATCATACATAAATTTAGTTATATATGTTGTAATTCCATCGAAATAGCCTAATGCAAGTCCTCCAAGTTCCTCAAATTGTGTTTTAGACTTAATAATTCTTTTTGCAAAAACAAAACAATGGTTTAAAGAACTTTTATCAACAACTATTGAAAGATTAGGTCTATTTCCATATTTTTTAAAATGAAGTAGCTTAATATACATCTTTTAAATTTGATAATTGAATTTTAATTGGTTGATTTTTTGTACCATCCATAGTTATAATATTCGTACTTACCAGAGAGAAGAGCACTTTCCATTCCTTTGATAATTCGTAATATGTAAAATATATTTTTTATAGATAATAAAAAAATGTAAAATAATAAATATTACAATTATATTAAACTCCTATACGATACTTCCAAAATAATTCAACAACTAAAACAAGTAGAGGATTATTACATTTTTCTGCCATATCTTTCCAGGGTGTACCGCCTTTATTTTTGTATGTAGTATAATGCAAAATCCCATTAAACCAACATGGATCTTTAGTATACGGAGGTAAAGAGACAACAATTGGAGGTGTATCAGGATAATTAGCGCTTGGTTTTATCTTCCATGTCCTTCTTATTCCTTTATTATCAGGTCCGACAGAATAGATACCAAGACCAGGTCTGTTTTCTTCCAAGTATTTCCAATTTCTATACTTCGGGTTTACAACAATTTTCACTGCATGATTCCCAAAAGCTTGAAGAGAACTTAAACGGGCGCCAACAGGTGAAATTCGCCAATGAATTATGTCGTATAAAGACATAATATCACCAATTTTTTCAGAAGGATCAAGAATATTCCATTTTCCATCTTTATTAACAGAACTTCCCTTTTTATCAGTATAATAAAACATCAGCGGTATTCTTTCCTTTTCATCTATTATATTTGTAGCGGTTCTTTTCACATAAGCAAATATTTTCTCTTTATATTTTTCATAAAGATATTCTGGTATATCGCCTATTATTTTGCCTTGCCATTCTTTTTTTTCTAGGAAATCTTTTGTCCCAATCTCATCATTTTGTAGTATTAGATCTTCTGCTTTCATTTTAATCCTCCTACTAATTTTTTTGAAATATTTACATATAATAGCATTTATTAATAATCTTTTATAATTGTGTCAAACTTCTTAAAATTAATATTTGTTATTTTTATAATCTTTTTAAAATATATCTATTCGATGTAATATTTTTCACACTATCTCTTTATCAAAAAAAATTTCATTAATATCATTACATTTTTTAATTATATAATCAAAATTAAATACACCCTCATATTCACCGAGTAGTATTTTTAAATACTTTTTTTCAATAACTAACTGTCTTTTAAGCCAGTTGTCTAAATTTTCTCCTTTTGAATCACAACGCATCAATATTTCTACATTACCAATATTTATTTTTATCGACCCAAATTCCACAGCAAATTCATAAATTAACTTTCCAATTGGGATATCAATTCTAATATCATTATAATTATCATTACTGATACTAAATGGCTTTATTAGCCTATGTCCGTAATAAAATTTTCCTGGAAATTTAAAATATATTGGATTTAATCCTTCTGTTCTTGCTAAAGCTACATTTGACTTATCAGCTGTTAAAAAGTAAACCCCTTTATGGAAATCTATTTGTCGTAAGAATTTCTTAAACTGGTCTCTTATTATCATATCACCGCTGGATGTTTTTGTCATTCTTTTGAAAACTCTGTTTTCTTTATTTATTACATTCATATTATAAAAATCATTTCTAAGTCCCTGTAATTCAATTCTTGTATCCAAGACAGGATTAGCTTCTCCTACTATAATTATTGATACTCCAACCATATCAGGATTTTGACTTAATTCAATTATTTCTTGTAAAGCTCTAAAGCCTATTCTACCGGCATGTTTTAAAAAACCTTCATTACTTCTTATATTTGCTGCTTCTTCTAATTCATGCATAACAGCACTTGGTATAACAAATAACAACCAGTTTGGTGTATAAATATACTTTCTACAATTTATTAATGTAAGTGATGGAATTAAATGTTCACTAATACTACAATTATATAATATATTTGTGTCAATTCCTAAGATAATTATGGTGGTATCATATTTTTGGACAGTGCAATAAGTGTGACTTTAGATGGTCAAA
>JACNFI010000087.1 GCA_014384665.1 Candidatus Cloacimonadota bacterium | reverse complement strand
ATCGAGATTGTGAACATCAATGGCATACACATCCAACCGTATGTAATCGCCCACAGATGGTGCTGCCATTGTAGTATCATTCTGGTTGCCATAAGTGGTGGCATCTAAGTCAAATCTTATACCGGCATTCTCATTAGGACCGGCAAATATTAAAACACTGAAAAATAAACTTATTACTAATAATAAGATTATTCTTTTAGTATGATTTCTTAACATCATAATCTCCTTTTTATTTACTCCGTTTATGAGTTATGCAAAATAGGGAATTTCCCTTCATCTGTCATTCCCGTGAAAACGGGAATCCATTAAAATACTTGTCCTCACGAAAGTGGGGAAAGGATTTTGGATTCCGCATCAAGTGCGGAATGACAAGAAAATGGTATTTTGCAGATCTCATTTTACTCCGTTTAATAGCGAAGCGTCCGCCAACTGGCGGATAATCCATTTCGTTATTATTATTTCTTTCACTGTGCCATGTTAGGCTGTTAGCTGACCTGCCGAAGTCTTACGCTGACAGCCTTTTTTTATTATATTTTCTCTTTAATCTTAATTTCTTCAAGAGTCATTGCTTTTTGCCAATAGTTGTAAAATGTATTTTTAAAAAACCTGGCGAGGTCTGAATGCTCAACAACAAGTGTAGTTAAATGTGTCTTAGAGGTTAAAATATCTTTTAATGTAATCATTACTATTTTTCCGTCAAATATCAAAAATTTTAGTGGTAACTCATAGGTAACTCTTACTTCCTCACCAGAATTGGCGCATAATTCAATCATCTTCAAGAAATCCGGTTTTTTTGCTTCATCAACCTCATAGATTGATTTACATTTTATTCCTCTTTTTAAATTTATAAATTCTTGTTCATCACCTGATTTGTTTATACTCATAGCATAGGGTGCTTTTGTGAAAGCCAATATTTCATTGGTTGCCATTCTCTCTAATGATTCTACTTTTTCAACTATTCTGTTTTTTTCACTTATTACTTGTATGTAATCCATTGGATTTGTGTAGTCTTGTTCAGAAAGGTATAAAGGTAGAAGTGTTTCTGATAAATTTGACATAAGAATTTTTTTAGTTTCATATTCTTGTTGAATCTTTTGCTGAAGTCCAATAAAAGCTGTTTTAGGATTTGCAGATGCATATCTTTTTACGCCTCCCAATATCTCAATACATAATCCCTTTTTAACCAATTGATTTAGTATCTCATAAGTTTTTGACCGAGATATTCCTGAAAGTCTTGATATTTCTGAGGCAGTGAAACTCTTTTTTTTAAGTAAATTAAGATAAATCTTCGCTTCGGATTCTATTAGTCCTATTTTAATTAAGTTTTCAATAGAAAAATTTTCTTTCATAAACTTACTTAACCTCCACAGTTTTTATCCCTCTTATAGGGCTTACATACTACCATGAAAATTTGTTGACTCATTTAGTATCAAAAAAAGTTCTTCAAAAATAGTTTGTCAAGAAAAAAGTTTATTTTTTTTAAAAATTTTGTGAAAATATAATACTAATGACTATAAACCTTTTATTTATGGTAATTCAGCCAAAAACTTTTTAACTAAAAATCTTAAAAATTTCTTAATATTTAATCAATCTTTTCAGTTTTTGATATCTTTGTATAGATTGTTGACTAATTAAAAGACAACTTAATTTTTTTGTTAAAACATAAGTTGCAAACTAACTGAAACTTCATGTTATATTACTCAAGTTTCGCACTTGGGAACTCTATTCATTCTGTAACACGGATCCCAGCGTCCGCGTGGACTGTTCCGTTCCGTTCAGGCTCGATGCCTGACCGAGACTAACTGTATTATGAATCTCGGGTTCATAATATGGAGCAGAGCTCCTCCTGACAGACGCTTCAGAGAAGCGTGTTACAATTTTAATCCACCTCAGATAAACGAAGATAAGGCAGGTAAACCCCGTAGATAGTATTATCAACGGGGTAAACCCCGTAGGATATTTATCCAACGGGGTAAACTATATTTTTAAGAATTATAGTGGAGTGAGAAAATGAACTTTTCGCCCATTATAATATGCTGAAAGTTCTCCGCCAGCTCCGAGACGGAGTCCCCGACTATGTCGGGGTCTGGCGGATTGTTTCAGCACTCCGCTTTTACGCAGTATCATGTATTGGATACAAATGCAAACAGTTTTATGCCCCCAGTAATTAAGTATTTCGTATTTTAGGAATTTTTGGATTTTAGGTTTTTAGTTATTTTGTATTTTTGAACTTTTAGTCATTTAGTTATTTTGGACTTTTAGTTATTTAGTTATTTTGGACTTTTAGTCATTTAGTTATTTTGGACTTTTAGTCATTTAGTTATTTTGGACTTTTAGTTATTTTTCTTTAAACCACCCTGTGATATAATCTGTTATTTCAATATGAGAAGATAGTTTTAGTGGTTGTATTGGCATCACCTTAACAAAATATTTTCCATAATCTTTCTTAAATATCCTACTATCAAGAATGACAACAACTCCTTTGTCTGTCTTATTTCTAATTAGTCTCCCGAATCCCTGTTTGAAATGAAGAAGTGAAATCGGAAGCAGATAATGTAAAAATGAGTTTTTACCTTCACTTCTCAATTTATCCAGATAAGCTTCAACTAATGGTTCTGTTGGCACAAGAAATGGCAAGCGATATAGTATAAGGATTTCTAATGACTTTCCCTGCACATCAATACCTTCCCAAAAACTTTTTGTACCCAGTAGCACAGAATTTTCTTCTTTACGAAAGGCATCCAATATGCTTGTCCTTGAGCCACTCTTACCCTGAGCAAGAAGTGTTACTTGATTTATGGAAGTAGATTCATAAAGACTGTGAAATGCTTTGTCTAAATCTTTATATGCAGTAAAAAGTATTAGCGTGCCACGATTATGCACTGATAATATTTCTTCTAAAAGTGAGATAGCCTGGGATGAAAAATAAGTGTCTCTGGGATTTGGTAGAAAATCAGGTATTAAGATCTGCATCTGTTTAGAATAATCAAATGGGGAAGAAGCAATATATTCCATAAGTTTATTTTCTTCAAGTTTATCCAATCCTGTGAGATGTTTATAAAATTTAAATTCATCTCTTATAGCTAATGTAGCGGATGTTAAAATAACACTTTCTAATTTAGACCAGAAAAAATCATATAAGTTCTGATTAACCTCTATCGGAGCACAAATTATTGAACAATGAGGATATCGTTCATCATAAAATTCTTTATCTTTTGTCTCAAGCCAGTATGCAAAGTTTTCAAAATCTGGTGAGAATGTATGTTGAAATTTAATTTGTAACTCCTCTATCTGATTAAGCACACCTTCCAAATCAGCAATGTTTTCATCATAAAATGGGAAAATATTTGAACTGATTGTAATAAGCTCATTATATATTGTGTTAATCTGCTTAAATAATTCAGAAAGATGATAGTTTATATCTTCAACTAATTTTTTTGATGCGGTAAAAGGTGAGAGGTCTTTAAATCGTAATTTTCCATAACTTCCATTATCAATAACAAGATGATTTAAGTGGTTAAAAAAATCTTTAGCAACACTTTTAAAATTATCAATTGGTGTAACAATCTCATCCAGTTTAGATTGTAGGAATTTTTTCTTATCATCTGATAAAGTGCTTTTTACTACTCCAATTCTAATATTGTTTGCTATACCATATTGAAATTCACCTTTGGTAATAATTTTTTTTGTAATATTTCTAATATCCAAAAGATTAATTGAAAAACCGAAATGTATTGCAGCCACTTGTGGAAGATTATGGGCTTCATCAATCACAAGATTTAGATAATTTCCAAGCACAGAATGCTCAGTGACTGCGTCAGATATTAACAAAGAATGATTAATCACTACAAGATGAGATTTTTCTGCTTGTTTACGAATTTTCATCAGAAAACACTGGTCAAAGAAACTACACTTTCTACCATAGCAGGAGGTTCCATCTGATGCAATTTTTGACCATAATGAACTCCGTGATGGAATAAATGAGAAATTCTCTTCAATATCACCTGTATGAGTATTCTCTACCCAAACAATCAGATATAGAAGATTCATCGTTTCATACGGTGTTAAATGCCCTCCGACATCACCAATTACTTGATTCCATTTTCGTAAGCAGAGATAGTTTCTTCTACCTTTAAGAAGGACAGCAGAAAATGTTAAATCAGTTACATTCTGAATTGTTGGAATGTCCTTATAAAAAAGTTGCTCCTGTAAATTTTTTGTATTTGTAGAAATGATAATCCTTTTCTTAGAAAATTTAGAGAAAAAAATTGAAGGGATTAGATATGACAAAGATTTACCAACACCTGTGCCAGCTTCAACAATCAGTGTTTTGCCATCTTTATATGCTTCTGTAACCCATGCAGCCATATCAATTTGTCCCTGACGGAATTCATATTGTTTGAAATTTTCCGCAATTTGTCCCCCTTTTTCAAACATTCTTATTATTTCATTTTCACTGAATATTGCAGAAGGGCGTTCATCTTTCTTTATATTTGAAATAACATTCTGTAGCGGAAAAAAATCTTCTATGCGTGCCTTTTTCTTTATAAGTTGTAGTGAAATCTTGGTTAAATATGTGCGTATTTTAGTAAGATATTCTTCAAGTATGCTTGAGGTATGTGCGAATGAAGACAGAGTAACTATTTGGTTGATTATAAGCACCTCAAAATTAGTAATGATGTATTTAGTTAATTTCAAGAATAGTTCACCGGTTGCTTTAGCATCGCTTAATGCACGATGCATACTCTCACTGTTTATGTTGAAAAATTCACACAATTTTATTAGAGAATGAGATTTCAAATAAGGTGTAAAAATTCTGGAAATTTCTAATGTGTCATAAAAATCATTGTAGAGTCTTTTTAATACTGATTTTTCCATAGCAGAATTGATGAAGTCAATATCAAATTTTGCATTATGAAAACATAATATTTCTTTACCAAGAAACTTAAGAAAATCGTTTAAAACAATTTTGAGTGAAGGTGCATTGATGATATCTTCATCAGAAATATGTGTAAGAGTTTTTATACTTATAGGCAGAGGTCTCCCGATATTTATAAATGATTGGAAAGAATCTACAACTTCATCATTCTTGAATTTTACAGCTCCAATCTCAATAATATCATCTTTCTTGGAGTCTAATCCTGTTGTTTCTACATCAACAGCGATAAAAGTAAATTCAGGATAATGGTCATTATCTTCAGTCATAAAACAGCCTATAAGTAATTTATATATTTTAAATTAACTATAAAATTAATGGTTTTTAAAATATATTAAAAATGTAGTATAAATAAGTCAAGTTATATCTAATTTAACTCTTATAATCTCTTTATAGTATTATAAATAAAGTCTTTGTTTTTCCGCCAGAGGCGGATCTGCCTTTGGCATGATGAGCAAAAAATTTAACCGCAAAGTTCGCAGAGTAGGCGCAAAGGACACCCTATTAAATAGTAAACATTTAACATGGCAGGCAAAGATAATAAAATAACTCGGTGAACTTTGTGCCTTCTTCTTGCCCCGTTAGATAATTTATGTGTAATATCTAATGAGGTTTATCCAGTAAGATATTCTTATTCTATGATATAGAAACATTTAACAGAGTGAATATCTAACGGGGTGAAAGTCCTTTGT
>JACNFI010000086.1 GCA_014384665.1 Candidatus Cloacimonadota bacterium | reverse complement strand
GGATTCGAACCCGCGGTAAGGGTTACCCTACACACGCTTTCCAAGCGTGCTCCTTCAACCACTCGGACACCTCTCCATAGCAATTCATCCACTAACCAGCCCTCTTCTCATTAAAAAATATCTTCAAGAGTTCACTTGATTCTTCAGCAAGAATCCCAGATTTTACCTCTGGATTATGATTAAAACGACTATCCAAAAGAAGATTATATAAAGAACCACACGCACCATTCTTTTCATCAAAAGCACCAAAGATTACTGATTTAATCCTGGAGAGTATAATCGCTCCAGCACACATTGGGCAGGGTTCAAGTGTTACATATAATTTGCAGTCATATAACCATTTTCCTAATTTTTGTTGAGCCATTTCAATAACTAATTTTTCAGCATGAGCCAAAGAACTATTTAGCTTCAGTATGTTATTATGTGCTTTTGCAATTAATTCATTCTTTCTAATTAGAACAGCTCCAACAGGAACTTCATCTTCATCAAAAGCAATTTCTGCTTCTTCTAATGCAATATTCATCCAGTATTCATCAGAAAACATTTTCATAATATATGAATTTGTTGATTTAATTATTTGGTGATTTGTTGATTTAATTTTAAGCTTCATAGAACTTCATACCAGAGCAAACTCCTCTCTAGGATACATAAAAAAGATCTCCGAAATTTAGTAAATTCTTAAAAAAATTAAATTAATCAACAGACACATATATTTGGTACTCTTTCTGTTTAACATATTTAGTGTCAATTTTTTACAATTACTTATCCTTACAATAATATCTTTTTCAGAAAAAGATAAAATGTTAAAGTATGATATCGTAGAAGACCATTTAAAAAATTTGAAATATCTATTATTGCAAACTGGTTATCAATTCAATATATTCACCCAATCGTCCCTTTTCATACACCACAAATCGGGGAACTTTTGTAACATCCCTATGCCATTTTACTAATTTAATTTCATCATCAGCAACCTCAATATTTGTAATCCCATCAGTATAAAGTCCACAACCTGTGTTAAAATAGCAAGGTAATGGCTCTTTATTGGGTTCTGTCGGGTCTATTTTTCTTCCTTTTACTTTTTCTTCTTGCAATTTTCTTTTTAGTTGTTTTATCTTCTTTCTGTTTTTCTTAACTTTTTCCCTTTCATTTCTATTTGAAGAATTATCAGCTTGCAATTCTGCAATCTCCTCTTCCAGCTTATCTGCGTATGATTTTGATGCAAAAATAGTTCTGTGAGAATGCCCACAGATTAGAATTATTTTTTGGGATTTTGCCCAGTTATACATTATTCTTTCGTAATCTTTGGTTATTTGCGATTTTGTAGCAGAAGGATGACCATAAAATCCAAGAAATTTTGCATATGGCTCTACAGGTTTAAAAATCCCACGAACAAGGAATTTGCTGAGCCAACTATTTTTATCTGACTCAATATTTCCCTGATGCCCATGAACAAGTAAAATTTTAATATTACCTTTGCTGTCTCGCATTTTTAATGCTTCTGGAGCACCTTTCTGCTTTCCTGAATTGCTAAAAACAGGGTCAGCAGGAGAACACCAGTCATAATCATGATTACCAAATACACGATAAACACGCTCATTTCCATACTCACGCATTTTATTATAAACTGTGTTGTCATATCTGCCAACAATCTGCTCTAAATCAAACTGCCAAAATTCTTCAATATCTCCCAATAATATAAGGTTATAGCAGTTTTCTTTGTAGAATTTTAAAGCGGTTTCAAGTGTTTCTTCATTATGATGAAAATCATCTGCTTTGCCACCATCCCCCAGATGTAAATCACTGAAAATTGCGTATTTTTCATTCTTTGTATCAAGAATTTTTATATCTTCACTTTCCCATAAATGAGACAATTTTTCATTTGTTAATTTTTTATCTTGAGCCAAGATTACACCCACCTTAATTATTTTTACGGTTTATATAATTAAAATCTGACATATCCGAAGAATCTGCCTTTGGCATGATTGGTCAAGAAAAACTTTTTCCGAAGGATCTGCCTTTGGCATGATATATAAAATCTTCAAGGTTTTTTGTTCAATCTAATTATTTGTTTGACAAAATATTTCAAGGTTCTTCATAAGAAGCATATTAAATTTGAAGATTCCAAAAGGAAGATTTATGGAAAAAATTATTGAAATTTACAAATTTATGGAACCCAAACTTATTATTGACATTCAATCTGATAATAAGGATGATGCTTTAAGAGAACTTGCAGAAGTAATTTGCACAAGCGATAAAATCACTAATAAGAAAGTGTTTATCAAGAAAATTTTTGAGCGAGAGAAACTTATGAGTACAGGCATCGGATATGGAATTGCTATTCCTCATATCAGAGATAAATCAGTCAAAGATTTTGTTATTGCTTTTGGAAGAAAAAAATCTGGATTAGAATATGACTCCATTGACAACAAACCTGTAAACCTAATTTTTATGATAGGTGCATCTGATAAGCAGGATAAGGATTATGTTCGTGTGCTTTCTAAAATTGTCTTACGATTAAAGAATAAGGAATTTGTGAAGCAATTACTTGAAGTTCAAAACCCTGAAAAAATCTATGACTTAATAAAATCTCATAAATAAATGGAAAATTTATCATTCTTCCTTATCTTTCTTGGCTTATCAATTGTTGTTGCCCTTATTTTTTCCCGTGGTGCTACACTAATAAAGTCACCACTAATTGTTGGTTATATAATAACAGGCGCAATTCTTGGACCAAGTATTACTGGTTTTATAGGTTTTGATAAAATAAAATCACTTGAGATTGTAAATATAGTTACATTATCGTTAATTGGTTTTGGAATTGGAGGAGCACTTCGCTGGAAAGAGATAAAAAAACTTGGTAAAGTAATAATATTTACCCTATTCTTTGAATCCTTAGGGGCTTTCTTTCTTGTAGGTATTATATTAAGCATTTTATTAAATAATATACCTTTAGGTATTATATTTGGAGCGCTAGCTGTTGCAACTGCTCCAGCAGCTACTGTAGAAGTTATAAAACAATACAAAGCAAAAGGTTCACTTACCACAACGCTTTATGCCATTGTTGGCCTGGATGATATCCTGGCATTGTTGATTTTTATTATTGCAATGCCTATTGCTCTTGTTTTTTTTGGTGTTAGGGATGCTGGCGCTGGCCAGGGTATATTACATGCATTAGGTCTCGCAGGTTTAGAGACATTGATTACTATTGGAATTGGAATAGCTGTGGGTTTTATTTTAATGTTGGTTATAAAACGAATGCATGAAAGAGTTACAATCCTTCTGTTTTCAATTGGTGTTATTCTTTTGAATTGTGGAGTTGCAGAAACATTAAATCTCTCACCAATTTTACTCAATATGACAATGGGAATCGTAGCGGTAAATCTAAATGCAATTAATTCACGCAAAATATTTAGTGCTTTAGGAGATTGGTCCCCACCTGTGTATGTATGGTTTTTTGTTTTAGTGGGTGCAAGATTGGATTTACCCACACTCATAAAGTATGGAGGATTAGCAATTGTATATATATTAGCACGTTCAACTGGAAAATGGATTGGATGTTTCGTTGGTGGACATCTTTCCCACGCAAAAAACAGTATCAAAAAATATTTAGGGTTTTGTCTTCTTGACCAGGCTGGAATTGCAATAGGACTGGCTCTTGCTGCATCAAAGACCCTTGAAAAAATCGGATTTTCTGAATACTCATCTCAAATAATGAGCACTATTACTGCAACTACTTTTTTAGTGATGCTTGTTGGACCGATTTTCCTTAAATATGCTCTATTCAAATCAGGCGATGCAAAAGTATAGGGGTTTCACCGCAGATCCCGAAGGGACTCCGATGGAGATCCCATCGGGACTTCTTCGGAGGACGCTGAGGACGCAGAGATAAATTATAGAATATGAATAAATAGGATATCAATATACTTTTATACAAGAAATAATACCTTTGCGCTCTTTGTGTCTCTGTGATGAAATAATTGGAGATAAATTATGTATATGATTTTACATTTATATAAAGAAAAATATTTAGATGATGTTATGATGGCATTGGCAGAAGCTGGCATTGAAGATACAATTGTTTTAAGCGGAGAATCCTTAAGCCATAAGATGACTTTTAGTATGCCACTTTTTGCAGGATTTCGTAAAACAATTGGGGTTGAAAAAGGTTATGCCAATATTATTATGGCAATAGTAGATGTTGAACAAATAGATTTTATGTTAAAAGAGTTAAAAAATTCTGATATAAATTTTATTGATGATGAAATTGGAAAGATTGTTTTATTACCTATTAAGAAAATTATATAATACAAAAAAGTCTCACAAAATAGATTGAGATTATGAATTTCATATTTAATGGAAACTTCTGTGGAGAGTAAACAATTTAAATTGTGCATAATGGTAAAGTGTGCCGTGTTTCATCACGGACACATTGTTAGTGGCAGTTTTTTTATTCCTCAAGATGTCTTGATAATTCATTTTCCAGTTCATCAATTGTTGGAAGTTTTGTTTGTAAATTTTCAGGAATTGCATTTGTTAGAGTAAAATTACTAATTCCAATTGGTTTTTTAATATCACGAATAGAATATTCCGCTTCAATTTTGTCTTTCTTTTTGCATAGTATTAACCCGATACTTGGATTATCTGATTCTTTTTTTATTTGACTATCAACCGCTGAAAGATAGAAATTTAATTTACCAGCATATTCTGGTTTAAATTTCCCTGCTTTTAACTCAATTACAATATAACACCGTAAATCAAGGTGATAAAATAGTAAATCTACGAAATAATCTGTTTTACTTATTTCAATTTTAAATTGATGGCCTATAAATGCGAATCCTTTTCCTAATTCCAACAAGAAATCAGCTATTCGTTTCGTTAATTCTTTTTCAATTTCTCGTTCCTGAGCCTCTTTGCCAAGTTCAAGAAAATCAAAATTATAAGGATCCTTTAATGTTTCTTGAGCTAAATCAGATTGAAGTTTTGGAAGAGTTTCAGGAAAATTTGTTAATGCTTTACCTTTTCTTTCAAACAATCGACTTTCAATTTGGAGGTTTAAAATATTTCGTGACCATCCATTTTTTATTGTTGTTTGTGAGTAAAACAGGGCTTCATCAATACTTTTAATTTTGGATACAATTAACCTGTTATGACCCCACGGAATTTGTGCCACAACTTGTGGCACATTTTCAAATCGTTGAGAATAAAACAAATACCACTGTCGAATTGCATAAATATTTCTTCTGGAAAAACCTTTAATTTCCGGGAAATCATGATGTAATTCTTTGGATAACTCGTCAATTATTGAACTTCCCCAGTTTGATTGGCTTTGCTTCAGTACTATTTCTTTACCGATATTCCAATATAGTTCTATTAAAGTTGAATTAACTGAAATTGATGCTTTAATTTGAGCATTTAAAATTCGGGTTTTAATATCCTTAATCCAAAGGTAATAATCGTCATTCTTAATAATTTTTTCTTTCATAAATTCCTATCTAAATCTTTGAAATTCTTTGTAAACAAAAAAAAATTCCACTAACGTTCGCATATATCTGATGTTTTGCGGAGCGGAGCAAAATATGGGTGGAGGCTTTTGTATAAAAGCCGTAACCAGATATACGCTGTTAGCTGATGTATTCCTTTTCTTTTGT
>JACNFI010000085.1 GCA_014384665.1 Candidatus Cloacimonadota bacterium | reverse complement strand
GCTGGAATGATTGGGCTGATTATGTAATGATGGGTATAATTCGTGACTCTCTTTTAGCTTATACTTATACAGAAGTTGACCAGATTTATGACCCAGGAGCGTATGCAAGTCAGGTTACTACAGCGATTAACGATGGAAGAAGCACTGTTAATTATTGTGGACATGGTTCTACTACATCCTGGGGAACAACTGGTTTTTCAAATAGTAATGTTAATGCTCTGGTAAATGACAATATGTTGCCATTTATAATCACTGTTGCCTGTCTTAATGGGCAGTTTCAAAATACAACTTGTTTTGCAGAAGCCTGGTTGCGAGCTACAAACAGTTCAACTGGTGAACCAACAGGAGCAATTGGTATGTATGCTTCAACAATAGGTCAGCCCTGGGAACCTCCAATGCCTGCTGAATATGAAGCTAATATGCTGTTAGTTCATGAAGAGAAGAATACCTATGGGGGCTTATGTTTTAATGGTTCAATGTTTATGATGGATGTATGCCCCATTGAGGGGCCTGATGTATTTGAGCATTGGACACTTTTTGGAGACCCATCTTTACAGGTCAGAACTGATATACCAACTCAGATGACAGTTGAACACAATCCAATAATTCTAATTGGCTCAACAACTTATGATGTTGAAGTTGTTGGTGTGCAAGGTGCATTGGTTGGCTTATATATGAATGACTTACTCTACGGATATGGCTATACTGACGAAAATGGTTATGTTACTGTAGAATTGATTGAAGATTTATTTGAACCTGGTGTTATGACCATAACTGTTACTGCCTATAACAAGATCCCATATATTACTACAATAGATGTTATTGGGTCTGGATATTTCGACATTTCTGGATATGTTGGCTATTATAGTAATGCTGACCCTGTTCAAAATACTTCAGTGACTCTTACTGAAAGTGGAACTTATTCCACTACAACTACAACAAATGGAGATTATCTTTTCAATGATATTCCCAGTGGAAGTTATATATCAACTCCATCAAAAGCTGATAACCTTGGTGGATTAAGCGGAACTGATGCTTCCCGAATAGCGAGATATGCGGCTGGATTATATTCATTTGATTGTCTTGAAATAATAGCAGGAGATGTCTCTATGAATGGCTATATTAGTGGAATGGATGCTTCCAGAGTAGCAAGATATATAGCTGGTTTAATTACTGAATTAAATGATGATGGGATTGAATGGGTATTTACACCAGAACCTATTCCTGAATGTAACTATTGGCCTCCGATAGTTTATGAAAATACAAGAGAATATTCTCCTCTAAATTTGGACTTAACAGAAGAGGATTTCATTGGAATAAGACTTGGAGATGTATCAGGTAACTGGTCTCCAGATAGTAGAGTAGTCCTTACTTCTGAATCATTTGAAGCAATTGAATTGGATATAAACATAAACTCTATCCTGAAAATTCCAATAGTAATAGAAAATATAACAGACATTGAAGGAATTGATATTGAAATCGCGTTTAATCCAGAAGTATTACAATTAACAGGATTAAGTCTAAATGAAGGAATACTTAATAACAAAGATTATGGAGTAGAAACTAATCTTGAAGAACCTGGACAAGGCACAATGGTCATTTATGCTCTGCGTGATTTAGTATCAGAATCAGGAGTAGTAGCATTTATAGAGTTTGATGTAATAGGAGATGAAGGTAGCAGTTCAGAAATATATTTCACCAAGTTTGATGTGAATGAGACAGAAGCATCCGGAGGATTCCAGATAGGAGATTCAGAAGGTAATGAAGTAGTTACCCGAAGATTAGAAGTGAATGTAGTTCAAGCCCTTCCAGATAAGTTTGCACTCTATCAAAACTATCCGAATCCATTTAGTAGAACAACTCTTATTAGATATGATTTACCCCAAGATACTTATGTTAATATTCAAATTTATAATGTAAGAGGACAACTTGTAAAAGAGCTTGTAAATGGAGTTGAGACAGCAGGTAGAAAGCATATTGAATGGGATACTGAAGGTATGAGTTCAGGCATCTATTTCTATAGATTATCTACTAAGGATAAGACATTCATAAAGAAGATGGTTTTGATGCGATAATCAATATAAAGGTACTTGCTTGGTTCCTAATCTGGATTTAAGTTAGTTCCTTTATTATTATATTTCTAAATTATCCATAAAACTGAGTTTTATAAATAAAACCCAGATGGGAGAAATAAAGTTTATTACTCAGTTCGGTATATTAATATATGAGTTCTGCAAAATAGCATTCGCGTGTCATTCCTCCCGATATGTCGGGAATTGGGAATCCACAAACCATAATTTCTACTGGATTCCCGTTTACACGGGAATGACAAGTTAGGTGGGTTTTCCATATTTTGCAGATCTTATGATATTAATATATGATATGAGGACATTATTATGAAAAAGAAATCATTCATTTGGTTAATACTTTTTGTGTTAACTATACTAATATTAAATTTTGCAAATATTCCAAAAAATTTGCAGGCGGAGAATAATGAAGAGCGTCTAACACGAGACCGTGAATGGACAATAGTCGCAACCTACCCTATACCCGAAGGTGCTTCAGGACTTGCTTATGATGGCACATATCTTTACTGTGGAATTTATGGTGCAAATGGAGATGAGGTCTACCGGATAGATCCAAATACTGGTGATTACGAACTTTTATTTTCTGGTCCTCAAGAAGATGCTTTTGGTCTTACATACGATGGCTCATATCTCTGGACAACTGACCATCCTGGTAGCAGTTCAACCCCTGCTATGGCTATGCAAATTGATTGGGATGGAAGCCTTATTTCACAATTTAATCTACCTGTGCATTATATGTCCGGCATTGCGTATGATAATGGAGATTTCTGGGTTTCTGCATATTACGATCCTGATGGTGAGATTTACAAAGTTGATAATGGAGGTAATATAATTACACAATTTCCTGCTCCTAATAACCAACCGTGGGACCTTTGTATTGAGAATGACAATCTCTGGATGGCAGATTATTGGGGAGATGCTCTTTATATGATTGATCCAAACACAGGAACCCTAATAGAGTCCCATAATTCAGAACACTCAGATCCAGCTGGAATCGTATTTGACGGCACTTATCTATGGTATTGTGATAATGGTGTAGGATATGACCAAGACTGGCTTTACAAGATTGATTTAGGTGGTGGTGGCACTCCAGAAATCTATATTGACCCTACCGAGGTGGATTATGGAATTGTAACTGTTGGTGAAATGGTATTCGGTGGATTTGTAATATACAACTTCGGAACCGTAGAATTAATAGTAGAGTTTGGAGATATAACAGGACCTGGATCTGAATTTGTTTTTTGGGGAACTGGAACAATTTTGTTCATATTTCCAGGTGTACCTGTATATTGCGATATTCCTTATTTACCACAAGAACCAGGTATATTAGATGCAATTGGGACGATTTTATCTAATGATCCATTAAATCCTGAAGTTGAAATTACTTTTACAGGAATTGCAGTTAATCCAGGACCTGACATTTATGTTCCCGAAACAAGCCATGATTATGGTTTAGTGAGAGTTAATGCTTATACTCGTTGGTTTATGGAGATTCAAAACATAGGAGATGATATTCTAATCATAGATGATATCTTCTCAGATGACCCACATTTTATTGTTGATGAGTTAGTAACCTTTCCGTTCAATATTGATATCCTGAACACAGTACAAATCGGAATATGGTTCCATCCAGAAGCTGGTGTTGAATATAGTGCAACATTGTCAATCAGCAGTAATGACCCTGACCAAGATCCTTTTGATGTTTCTGTTCAGGGTACAGGAGTTGATGAAGAATATCCTATTGGTCAAACATTATGGCATTACCAGATTTCAACAAGCTGGGATAATAGTCCCAAGGCGATTACGCCAATATCTGACATAACTGGAGATGGTGTTGATGATGTAATTGTATGTTCCGAAGATGATTATATTCGTTGCTTTAATGGTAATTCTTCTGGTTATGCTGACATTCTGTGGGAGAAAGAAATATATTCTGGTTCAATTTGGCAGCAAAACGAATTAACAACAACAGAAGATATTAATGATGATGGCTATAGAGATGTTGTTGTTGGCACTCCCTGGGGTGACCGTTCAATCCATTTACTTTCTGGTAAAACAGGTGAGACTATTTGGACACATGATACACATGAATATGGTAATGGTGGCTGGGTTTATCAGGTAGATTGTTCCAATGATTATAATGAAGATGATGTTATTGATGTATTAGCTGCTACTGGAGGAGACGCAGAAAGAGTATATTGTCTAAACGGTCTTACAGGAATATCAATCTGGGAATGTCCTGTTGGAGGTCCAGCTTTTTCTGTAATAGGTATAGAAGATGTAACTGGTGATGGAAAAACTGATGTTATAGCTGGTGCTTCAAATGAATGGGAAACCATAGGATACGCTTATTGTATTAACGGGGAAACTGGTGGTATAACCTGGGCATTTATTGCTGCAGGCTCTTCTGTTTGGGCATTAGCACAAATTGATGACATTACTGGTGATGGAATAAAAGACATAATAATTGGTGATTTTAGCGGTAATATATATGGCCTTGATGCTACAACTGGTGGTCAAATATATAGCAATTCGCTTAGTCCTGCTATCATAACTCGATTTGAAAAAATAAATGATGTGAATGGTGATGGACATCCTGATATAGTTCCTGCACATAGTACTACTAACATAGTTAAGGTTATTGATGGATATACAGTTGATTTTATTTGGTCTCATCCTGTAGCAGATCAACCCTGGAATGTGGCGAGAATTGCAGATATTAGCGGAGATGGGATAGATGATGTTTTGGTTGGGACTTTATTTAACAACAATTATTGTTATTTCCTAAATGGTGTTGATGGCTCTGAATTAGAATCAATAAATTTTGGAACCCCGGTAGATGCTATTGCCGCTATTCCGGACATTGTTGGAGATGGTTCAATGGAAATGGTTGCCGGTGGTAGAGATGGAGCAGTATATTGCTATTCTGGAGGTCTTGATGCCTATGTTGGTGAAGTTTACGACATCTCAGGATATATAGGTTACTTTAGTGATGATGACCCTATTCATAATGCAGAAGTGAATCTTACAGGAGATGATATTTATTCTACTTCTACAAATGTAAATGGATTATACTTCTTTGAAGAGATACCTGAAGGCAATTATATATCAACACCATCTAAAGCTGATGATCTTGGTGGATTAAGTGGATTAGATGCATCACGAATAGCAAGACATGCTGCTGGATTATATTCATTTGATTGTCTTGAAACAATAGCAGCAGATGTATCTATGAATGGCTATATTAGTGGAATGGATGCGTCCAGAGTAGCAAGATATATAGCTGGATTAATTACTGAGTTAAATAGTAATGATATTAACTGGGTATTTACACCAGAACCTATTCCAGAGTGTGAAGATTGGCCTCCGATAGTTTATGAAAATACACGAGAATATTCTCCGCTAAATTCAGACCTAACAGATGAGGATTTCATTGGAATAAGACTTGGAGATGTATCAGGTAACTGGTCACCGGATAGTAGAGTAACCCTTTCTTCTGAATCATTTGAAGCAATTGAATTTGATACAAACATAAACTCTATCCTGAAAATTCCAATAATAACAGAAGATGTAACAGAAATTGAAGGAATTGATATTGGAATTGCATTTAATCCAGAA
>JACNFI010000084.1 GCA_014384665.1 Candidatus Cloacimonadota bacterium | reverse complement strand
CGAAAACGAACCCCGTCCCCGATTCAATCGGGGATTCGGGGTAAACTTTTCGCAAATGGTACAAGGCTGAAAGTTCGTCCTCCCGATATATCGGGAGAACTCGTTTCAGCACTCCTTTATAACCCCAGTTTGACAGTTATGCTCTAAATTAGGAGTAAGAAGTGCGTATTCATGGTAGTTTTTGAGGTATTTTTTGCAAATTCGTGTAGTGGATGTAATAGTTTTATTTAGTTCTTTTATTAAATTACTTGACAATATATTGTAGGGGACAATATATAACACTTATGTATCTTAAAAGAAGTACCTCAAAAAGAAATAATAAAGTTTCAGAAACTTTTCAAATTGTCGAAGCTTATCGTGATGGAAATGGAAATCCCAGACAAAGAACATTGCTCCATCTTGGAACAGCAGATAAATTTTTGAAGAAAGATATTGATTCATTAATAAACGGTCTTTTAAAAATAAAAGGCTTGAATTTAGCTGATCTTGATACTGAATTTGATTCTGCCAAATCATTTGGACAGATTTGGGCAATAATGCATCTCTGGAATGAATTGAAAATCACTCAAGCCATAGCACAAGAAAATAAGAAAACAAACATAACAATTGATTTGGATTCACACTTAAAGGCTCTTGTTTTCAATAGGATTGATGATCCATCATCTAAATTGAAACTTTTAACCTGGCTTGAGAATATTCATATTCCCGGCATTAACGAAGCAGATATTCACTATGAATATTTATTACGAACTATGGATTTTCTCATTTCCCACAAAAATGAGATAGAGAATAAGATTGCCAATCGATTCTTAACTTTATTCGATACTTCTGTTAAATTATGTTTCTACGATATAACTTCTACATATTTTGAAGCAGATAATTCTTTAAAAGAAGATGACATCCGCAAAAAAGGGCATACTCGGGATCATAGACCAGATAGAGAACAGATAGTAGTTGGAATAGTGATGACACAGGATGGCATTCCGATAGCACATTATACTTTTTCCGGGAATACGGCAGATCGCTCAACTATCAAAAAAGTTGTTCAAGATATAAAAGAAAGATTTCAGGTAAAGAATGTTACAATAGTTGCAGATAAAGGAATGGTGAGTGGAAAAAACTTAAAATTACTACTTGATAACGGTGATGACTTTATTTTTGGAGAAAGTGTTCGACAAACAGTTATAGCCAAAGAGATAATCAAAGAATCTTATGAATCAAGAAGGGAAACTGATATTAAATCATCGGAATTTATTTATGAGACAAATAAAGAGAAATTAATAAATTATGAAGAAGAGATAAATGGCGAAATAAAAAATAGAAAGGTCACAAGGAATCTTCGTTTTGTTGCTTGTTACAATAGCAGTGTTGGCAACAAGAAATATTCAACCAGAATGAAAAATATTGCTTCAGTAATAGAAGAGATTGAGCATATAAAGCATAAGGAGATTTTATTAGAAGATAAATATTTTCAAGTAAGTTCATATTTAAAGAGAAAGCATTTGACTCGATTTCTTACAGCGAAAATAATTAATAATGACATTCTGTTAACCCGCGAGGAAGAAGTAATTGTTCAGGAAGAGAGAAGTGATGGTTGGTTTTTGGTAATAACAACAAATCGAAATATGTCTAAAGAAGATATCATAAAAAAGTATAAGGACTTAAAATATGTTGAGCATGGTTTTTTTGAATTGAAGCACAGTCTTCGTTTACGTCCCAATCATCACTGGACAGAGAAGAGAATATTGGGTCATGTAATGGTTTGTTTTATAGCATTTCAGGTATCTTGTTTGTTTGAGAAGAAGTTATCGAGTCTTAAATTATCTTGGGAAAAGGCAGTTGAGAAGTTAAGAAGAATTAAAGTAATTGAATGGGAAGTTAAAGATAGGAAGAGACGAGGTCTTGTAAAAAGCAGTGAAGAACAACTTCAAATATTTAAACTTGTTGGTTGTAAAAAACCTACATTAAATTACCTGTAGTGTATAAATAGCCATCTCTGTTTTGCGTAACTAACGATTATTGGGGCTATTAACGATTGATGGCTGTCAAACTGAGGTTATAAAAAATTCTATATGAGAGATTCTTGTTAGTTACCTACACATTTTGAAAGAGAACCTTAAATCAAGAAAGAGGAGAACTGACCTGTCTCTCCTCCTTCTTGTCCTGTAAGGTTATTGGAGGAAAACCAATACCTTATCCATTCAGGCACTACCTTACCGAGACTAAGAGAATAAGAAAATCTCTTTATAATTGTTAGTACAGAAGGAAGAGTATTTTCATCTCTTCCTTCTGTTGGTCTAACTCATTTAACTCGGAGAAAGTTATCTGAGATTGAATCGACTCGTGAGCCAGAGGCTCATCAGCCTAAGGCTGATAAGTTTACCCCGTAGGGAAGTTTACCTTGTGAAATGCTTGCCCTGTGTAATCCACGAAGTGGTGCAAAGCAATTACACAGGGCGGGCAATATTTAACTGGGAATGACCCCAGTCCCGAAAGCATTCGGGACGGGGTAAACCATATCGGGGGAACGACGAGTCGATCCAATAAATACTCAAGCTACTCTTTGTTCGACTCGAATCCACCCTATTTATCGCATCAGCAACATCTTCTTGATGAAAGACCTATTATTAGCCTCAAGCCTGTAGAAGTAGATTCCGCTGCTCACAGGATTGCCTGATTCATCTTTTCCATTCCAAAAAATTTGATGTTCACCTGCATTTAATTTTTCATTAACCAGTTTTTTAACCTTCTGACCTTTTATGTTGTAGATTATAATCTCTGCGTTCTCTGTGTCTCTGTGGCAAGAAAAGGAAATAGTAGTTGAATGTCTAAATGGGTTCGGGAAGTTAGAATTGAGTTTTGTAGATATAACAGGAATGTCATCAACTCCTACTATTCCTGTTTGTAAATTTAAAGCTACAGGTATGGTCACCAATGAGTCTGCCGAGTTATTGTGTATCAGAATATTTGCAGTGTAGGTAGAATCCGGATTCAGTCCATAGGTATCAAAGTGGAGTGTGACATCAACAGAATTTTCTGAATAGCCAGGAACTGTTCCTGAAGCATTGGCAGTAATGGTCAACCAGGCATCGCACAATTCCATAGCAAAGAACCTGTCAACAGGGTCTCCTTGAGTTATTCCGCCTAAGACAGCTTTTCCATTTATAAGGTCAGTTGCATATAATACACCACCAGCAAATTGGTCTGTAGCACCGGATAATAACGGCACTTGATAAGTAAGACCAGTTTCATATTCAGTTGCTATATTATACTGGGAAAAAGTAGTTGCAGGAGTACCTGTTTGAGAGTATAACCATAGACAATTATTAATATTATCATAAGTCATACCATAGATACTACCTGTTACAGGAGCGGTTAAACTGCCAAGTTGAGTCCCTGCAGCATCAAATATGATAATATCTCCAGACCAGTTATTAGAGCAGAATCCAAGATATGGAACCCAGGCAAGAGCACGAATACAATCAAGTCCACCGGGAAGAGGCGCTGTGAATAAAGTGGTTACACTACCGTCTGATGGGTCGATCTGGTAGAATCCATCCTCATCACCAGCATAGAGATATGTGCCATCAAAAGCCATATCCCGCATTCCCCAGGAAGCAGAATTAGTACCCTGTGGATAACAAGCTATTATATTACCGGATGTATCATATTTATATAACTGATTCGGATTAATACCATTAGTTCCACCAGCACCGGTTACCCATATATGAGTTCCATCAAATTCACAACCGATAAGTTGATTATCTTCTTCAGGACATATTGTTCCTGTAGGAGTCTGAATATCATAATCCATAAGAATATCGCCAAATTCTCGTGTGCCTATAAAGCCTGTGGATATATAAGGGGATAGTTCATTTTTCGTGCTGGTTTCCAGCCTTTTTACTTTTGTGCCAATATTTTCAGGAATACCAGGATTGATACCAAGAGACTCATTCAAGAGCTCTATAGAGCAGCTATAAGTCAACTCACTTGGTCCATCATTAGTAATAGTCATTGTTTCATCGGTAGTAGTATCAGGGTCTAATGTTACAATAAAATTAGTTGGGTCAACAGCGATCGTAGAATACTTAAGAGCAAAATCTACTTGTGTAGTATCATCTGCGATGATAACAACACCTGTCTTTGTGGAGTCAACATAATTTGTAGCGGTACAAGTTACATCATAAGTTCCTGTAAAGATATCTTCAAAAAGATAATATCCTAAATAATCGGTAGTGGTAGTAATAGTATCTGATAGAGTGGCTATGGTTATGGTAACAATAGCACCATCAATTGGACCTTCCAGTCCATACTCGGTTACATAACCATCTAAATTACCATGTATTGATTCATGCGGAGGGAAACAAATACAATCAATCCATCCACAATCACTCCCTTCACTAAAACAACAATCCTTTGCATAAGACCACTTAAATGTGCGTGAACCTGCAGTTACAGCAAAAGATTCATAACTCCAATCAACTTCTCCTGACCACGATGCTTGTCCAACACCATCGATATAGAATCTTAAGTAATCATATCCTCCTTCTGAAGACACCTTCTTATAGAAAGAGATATTTCCATCTGAAGTAACATTCAAAGTTATAGATAATTCAGAGCTCTGGTAATCACCAATATTACCCGATTCAGCAGCGTATGTTTCATGACATGTTACGATGTCTTGCACGAACCAATCAGCACTGCCACCGAGAACCCAGGGATAAACAGAGAGATCTCCTGTCTCAAAACTTTCAAGACTATAACATATTCCGGTAGTGAATCTCCATAACGGTCCTTCTGTCTCTCCAAAAGTATTCTTGTCCAAGACCTTCCAGAAATATGTTGTGTTGCTATCCAATAAATCGGGTGGGTAATAGGAAGTTGCAAATGTATCTGCAATAACTTTAACTGATGCATCCATACCATCTACTAATGAGGAATCGGTTCCAAAGAACAGGTCTATGGTTTGTGTGCCCACACCATTAGTCCAGGATGACTTACAAATACAATAATCATCTCCATAATCTGAGGGAAAGGGGTTATATGGTGGATCAGGAGATGCAGTAATCTCGGTATAAGTTACAATCAAATAAGGTGGATTTGCTTCATTCCAACCATCAAAATAAATGTAATAGTCTGGAGAATGAGTTATCTCAACTATTCCTATAGCAAACCCGTCCTGAAGATAAACTAATGCAGATTCAAGGTCAGCGTTTGCAGTACCACCAAGAAAAAACTGTCTCCAACCCGGAGCAGCATTCGGCTCTTCATAAAAGTCATTATACCAAAAGAGATTATTCCAATTATCAGGTATGTCTTCAATTATATCATTATAGAGTACATCAGGAGTAGCTGTCAACGGATCATTCGTAACAGGAGTAACTGACCAATATGGCCAGTGACAATAATTAACATATCCGAAGAATTCTATACTAATAATTGGAGAACCAACGTAAATGCCAGATATATCAAACATCATCCATCCAACATCACCTTCACCTATACATCTTACTTCACTGTCATCAACAAATGCAGCGCTGTTACAAGTTCCTGTCCAGTAAGAAGCAGATTGAGGATTAATTTCTAATGTAGGTCTATTAAAAGATACAGCTTTGCCTATGTACTTTTTAGTTTCCGTGTTAGTAGTTTCAAGAGCAGCTCGTTCATATTCAGTTATGTTCCCTGTAGTAGCAAGTTTCTGTTTGATTTCAATCAG
>JACNFI010000083.1 GCA_014384665.1 Candidatus Cloacimonadota bacterium | reverse complement strand
CAGTTTTGTTTCTACATCCTTTTGTCCTAACACCAATGTTGCAAATTGTTTTTGATATATCTGATTTTCTTTAAGTATGTTAAGCAAGAATTCTTCTTTGATTTCTTCAGAGGCTTTTTGGTAGATATTTCTTTTGAAATCAATAAAGGCTTTATTCCCTTTTTTCTGTTCTTTGTCCTTTTGGATAGATGGAGTTTTAACCTTTTTAATAATTTCTAATCCAACCGCAACACAATGTTTGCATATACCACCGAGATCGTAAGGGCAGGTGCAGTTAAATATAACTTCACCATTACTTTCTGAAATAGTTACATTATATTCATAAGTTCCTGAAACAGTAGCAATATATGAATCGTTTTTGACTTTTAGATTTAATACGACTCCAACTTTATAGTAATCATAACCTCTCATAAGGCTTTGAGGTGTTGCCATTTTTTCCAATAATTCAATTGTGATTTTTGGAAGCATAGGCTTTCTCCTTTCTTTTATAACCATTGCGAAGGTTTATAACCATTCGCAAGGTTAAAGCTTTTCCACCATCCCAAATCCAGCACTATTCCGCATTCCAAATCCACACTGATAGCCAATTTCAATCAGTTTTGGGTCGCATACTATTTTGAATGGTGCAAAAAAGCCTTTGATATAGATTATCTTGCCATCGCTGGTTCTGTATTGGATTGAATCGGAAATTTTATTCTCTTTCTTAAATAGATATTCAGGCAAGAACTCAAAATTAAATGGTATTTCAGTTTGTATCGGCTTATCATAAATCAACTGGTATTTGGTTTTTAGATTATTGTATAACTCCTCACGAAACAGGTCTGTATCGTTAAAATAGTCCAGGTCTTTTTTCCTCTTATTGGAATTCACATTGATAGGGGAGAGGCATTTGAATTTTACTCCCGTTAGCCTCGATATCTCTGGACTAACTGGGTAAATCTCTTCAGTAAATTCTATTTCAGCTTCTGATATAATCTGACTAAATTTTAATTCAATGTCTTCATCCCTATAATTTAAAATAATGCACTCATCTGAAAAAATTCCTTTAACAATGTGTTCAATGCTTTTGTCTATGATAGTTGAAAAATACCAATCAATTTCTGGTGAGAGGATTCTGATGTAGTGTTCTTTTATTTCGTATTTTCTGGGGAATAAACGAGAGAAGGTAAAAAGTTTCAGATGCTTGCCATTTATGATAAAGCCCTTATCGTGAAGAAATTCGCTGTACTTTTTTGAAGATTTAGAAAACAAACGATAGATATTTGCGGTCAGTTTATGATTGTAATTCAAAGGCAAATCAAAGGGTAGTTTGCCTTCGTATCTAAGTTCAATCTTTAGTCTCATAATTCAACATTCTCGTAAAAGCTTTTTTGTTTTTACTTTCATTTATTTCCAATCAATTTTTCATCATTTTTTATAATATAAAATCTAAATAGTTCTCATTGTTTATTACATTGAATTCAGAATTAGGATAATTCTCTTCCCATTCTTTTGGTGGTTTTGTCTTTTTTGTTTGCCATTTAATTTCATAAGCAAACAACTTCCCATCCCTTTCTTCAATTATATCAATCTCCTTTTTATCGTATGTTCGCCAGAAGTAATTGTTTGCCTGAATTCTTCTATACTCTTGTTTCTTTAATAATTCCACAGCAATATAGTTTTCCCATAATTGACCTTTATCGTTTCGCAAGTTCAGTGGATTGAAATTTGCTATAAGAGCGTTTCTGATACCATTATCATAAAAGTAGTAACGGGGGCTTTTTGTAATTTCTTTACGAATGTTTCTACTAAACCCATTCCTTTTGAAGATAACAAACACTTTTTGCAAAAGATCAAGATATCTTTCAACCGTGTTCTTGCTCATTCCTAATTGTTTTCCAAGCTCATTATGTGAAACTTCTTTCCCAATCTGGAATGCAATTAATTGTAATAGATTTAATAATTTCTTTGAATGTTTTATTCCTTCCAATGCTAAAATATCTTTGAATAGATATGAACTAATCAGTTCTTTAAGATATTCTTTTCTTTTTTGATTATCATTCATAATGACAATTTCTGGGTAAGAGCCATAGATTATTCTGGATTCAAGATTTGACTGAGTTTCGTGTCTATTTTCAATTTGACCGATTTCCATCTGTGCCAGAGGAAACAATTTGAGAGTATATTTTCTGCCTGTTAAGGGTTCACCTATATCCTTTGCTAATTCAAAGGAAGAGGAACCAGTTGCTATAACCTTTATATCTTGTATATGGTCAACAATGAGTTTTAGGTTTAGACCAACTTGAGAAATATATTGAGCTTCATCAATAATCAAAAGTGTATTATTGCCGACAAATTCTTTTAATTTATTTATTGACTGACTTTCCAGAAACTGCCGTACTATAATGTCATCGCCATTTATAAATAGAATCTTTTCCTGATTGTCTTTTTGCTTCTCAAGAAATTTATGTAACAAAGTTGTTTTCCCAACTCGTCTTGCCCCATAAATAATGATTACTTTATTTGGGCAAAGTAGTTTCTCCAAATTTTCTAATTGCTTTTGAGGAATATAAACCATATTTTCATCCTTTTGACAAATTCTGTCAGTCAATTGACTAAATTTATTAAAATTCTGTCAATAAAACTACAACTTATAAGCAAGAATTCCTTGTCGTCACCAGTCATCAATTATTCATTCCTCATTTTCCTCACCATCCCAAACCCTCTTGCCACTTGCTTTTCAAATGCCTATATGTGTTCAAATACACTTCTCTATTTTTCTTTAATAACATCTTCAGCATAAGTAATGAACCTTTTCATCATTTCATAATCTTGTTCAACTTGTGTTTTAGTAAATTCAACTAAATCTTGATAGTCGCTTTTAGAACGAGATTCAAATGATTCTTTAAAAAATTTACCAATCTCTTTTGGAAATATTCCTGTTTTTACATAATTCTTATTGAAATATCCTATTAATTGTGTATGCTTTGAAGTAGTAAAACCATCAATAAGAGCAAGACAATTTACAACATAAAATAATCCATAATAAATTCTATTCATAGCTGCAAAATACTTTTCTTTTTCAATAAGTAATTTTACTTCATCAATAGTTTCTCTTGCTCTTGATAACCGATAATTGATTAAAGTTAGCCTATCACTTTCTTTCATATTTCTACTCCATTATTAAAAACTTCTCTTACAAATGGCATTGCTTGATATAAACTTGTATCAATTAATTTTTTTGAAAATATTTTAGCGTCAAAAACTACATCCCGTTCCAGTTCTATCTCATAGATTTCATCCAGGATTTTCTTTTCAAACTGCCAGTCAATATCCTGATTAAAAACTAAGAGAACATCAATATCTGATTTCAACAATTTGTCACTTTTCAGTTGTGAACCAAACAAAATAATTTGCTCTAAACTTGGAAATCTTGTCTTTAATTTCTCTTTTAATTCTTTTAATAATTTTAACTTACTCATTTTTATACCTTTCAATGAAGTTTAGTTATTTTCTGCTCATTTGTGGCTTCTTAACTATTTAGTTTTCTTTTATTTGCCTGGTAATTTTCTTCAAGTTTTTAAGTTTACTTTTAATATCTATCAGGAGCTTTAGTTTTTCTTTATCAAATTTAAGGTTTGTCTGTATTTCCATTTGATAAAGTTCAGTGCTTTTTAAACTCTTCTTTGCTCCTTGAATAGTATAGCCTTTTTCATACAACAGGTATTTAATCTTTTTAATAGTTCTAATATCTTTTGAAGTATATCTTCTGTTTGTATTTTTTCTTCTTTTAGGGTGTAATTGCGGAAATTGAGTTTCCCAGAACCTTAACACATGGGGTTTTACGCCAATAATAGTGCAGGTCTCACGCATAGTATAGTAATATTTTGTCTTTGATTTTATATCTCTAATCATAATTTTTCACCATTATTAAAGTAGAAATTATTGAATAAATTATAAGTATTATAGAAAACCAGAAGCAAAAGATTGGGAAAAGATATCCAGCTTTTACAAAGAAAGTCAATTTTGAATCTCTTATTTTTGTTGATAAAAATCCAGATAAATTTTTCTTTTCATATACATCTGCTTGTTGAATAATATTTCCTTTAGGATTAATAATATATGAAATTCCTGTATTAGCAGCGCGGAATAAAGCGAGACGAGTTTCTATCGCCCGAATTTTAGTATTATTAGCATGTTCAACAGGGAATACAGTTTTTTTAAACCAAGCATCATTTGTTATAACTATAATAAAGTCCGCTCCTCTTTTTGCGTATTTTCTGCTCAGTTCAGGAAAAACACCTTCAAAGCAAATAAGAATGGGGAACTCAAACTCATCTATTTTGTAAAGTAATGGATTTACACCATATTCAAAATTTGCCTGTCCAAATTGTAGTTTCTCTAAAAAGGCAAATGTGCTTAATAGGGGAATCCTTTCACCAAAAGGTACAAGTCTGATTTTGTCGTATTTTGGATGATAATTTCCTTCTCTATCAATCATTGTTGCACTATTGTAAAATTTATATTTTCGTTTTTTATCTATCCTTTCAATATTATAATCAGGAAATCCCACAACAAGGTTTACATTATTAGTTCTTGCCATTTCTGATAACTTCTTCATATATTCTTTTTCATGCAGGAGATAAGTAGTAATAGCAGATTCGGGTAATATTATAAGGTCATTTCTCTCTTCAGATGTAAGTTTTGAAATTTGAATTCCATATTCATTAACTGTGGAATCTAATAAAGCACTATCCCATTTATTCTCCTGAAGAATATTAAGCTGAACAATACCAACCTTCAAATTAGTACTTTTAAGTTTAATTATTTTATGTTTATAAATGCCATATCCAAACCATAATATAAAAATACTTATTATGATAAAAAGAGTTCTAAATTTACTTGAAAATATTTTGAAGATTAAAATATTTATTATTAAGATTAAGAAAGAAATTCCATAGATTCCAAACATATCTGAAAATTGTATTAGATAATAATAAGCTGTGAGAGAATAACCGACATTTAACCAGGGAAAGTTAAGTGAACCCAGAGTCATAAAATATTCAAAAGCAATCCATATAATTGGAAAGAACCAGAAAAACGCTTTAGGGAATTTTAAATGAACCTTCTTAATAAAAAGACTGAGAATTGCAAAATAGAATGACATTGCGATAATTAACCCAATGAATGCATAAGTCCTGACTAACATTATTGGATATTGAGTAATTATGTTTAAAACAAAACCAAAAAGGAATCCACACCAGAAACTTTTTTTTGAATTTGATAAAATAATGAATGCTAAATAGGGGACATAAGCAAAAAATGATAAAAACCCAAGTCCAATATCAATGAATGATAGACCAAAAAGTAAGCCAGAAATTATTGCAAGATGCCAATTTTTCATATGTAAATACCTTGCCACAGAGACACAGAGTACACAGAGATAATTTCTATTTCTTCTTTGATTATCCTTTGTTTCAGCATTTGCATATAATTTTTATTCTCCTTTGCGTCCCCGATAAATCGGGGACATGTATGTTTCATATTGATAAATAATAAAATCTATAAAATGTAATTTTTAAATTATGATATAAAATTTTAGGCTCTCTTTCAAAAACTATAGGTATATCGAGTTACGGGTTACGGGTTACGAGTTACGAGTTAAGATTTATCTACCAAAAACTTATGTGTCAGAAAAAAAGGAAATTTCTATGCAATAAATTTAATATTAAATCATCAGTTTTTTAAAATGACCTATTCGGAGTGCGAAA
>JACNFI010000082.1 GCA_014384665.1 Candidatus Cloacimonadota bacterium | reverse complement strand
AAGAAAAGTATTTTAATGCTTCAATCTCAAGTCAAAGAACATACAGAACTTGCCTGGATTTTGAATACAATCACTCCAATCTCCTGGCTGGAAAGAGTCCCAACCTTCAAAGATAAGGCTAAACAGTTCAGCACAAGTTTAAATATGGGTCTGCTGGACTACCCTGTTCTAATGGCAGCAGATATAATCCTTTATAAAGCAGATGCGGTGCCAGTTGGCGAAGATCAACTACCTCATCTTGAACTCTGTCGCGAGATTGTCAGAAGATTTAATAATACATTTGGAGAGACTTTCCCAGAACCAAAAGAAATAATCAGTTCAGGCGCTCTCATAAAAGGTTTAGACGGAAAAAGTAAGATGGGCAAATCTCTGGAAAATTGCATTTATCTTGATGACACACCAGAAGAAATCTGGAAGAAATTATCAACTGCTGTAACTGACACACAGAGAATTCGTCGTAATGACCCGGGTAATCCAGAAGTTTGTAATTTGTTTTCCTTACATAAGCTGTTCTCTACAAAAGAGCAGATAGAAAAAGTCAGACAGGGATGCCGCACTGCTGGTATTGGATGTATTGAATGTAAAAAAATACTCTCAAACAATATTATTGAAGAATTAGCTCCTATCAGAGAAAAACAAGAGAAGCTAAAAGCAGATAAAGGATATTTGAAGGATATATTGAAAGAAGGAATTGCACAAAGTAAAGAGATAGCAAAGCAGACAATGTCTGAGGTTTATGAAAAGGTTGGTTCAGACTACAAATTTCTAAAATAAATTGACATTGTTATAAAATTTTTTCTAATAGGGTTGACATTAAAAAATTATTTTAAGATTTATGTTTTCATCAGTTCAAGGGCAAGTCCTTTGAATAAGAAATTTATGGAGTAAATATGTTTACTATTTTGATAATAATCCATGTTTTAGTTTGTATAGCTTTGGTAATATCAGTGCTAATGCAGTCAAGCAAAGGTGGTGGATTAGGTGGTGCATTTGGTGGTGGAGGTAGTGATACTCTATTTGGAGGACAAGGAGCATCATCTTTTTTACAAAAGACCACAAAGGTTTTAGGTATATCCTTTATGGTATTAGCGATACTAATGGCACTTACAAGCAAAACAATAAAAACTGCAGAGCGCGGTGGGAAGATTTCTGAGGAGATTCAAAAAATGAGTGATGAATCTTCCGAGAGTGAAGAACCTGCTTCATTGCCAGAAGGTTTTGAAATATTACCTGAGCCTTCAGAAAAAGAATAGTTAGATATTAGTGCAGAAGTGGCGGAACTGGCAGACGCGCAAGACTAAGGATCTTGTGCCCGTAGTCGGGTGTAGGGGTTCAAGTCCCCTCTTCTGCACCAGTTTTTATTTATTTTAATCTTGATTTTATTGCGCCCATGGCTCAATTGGATAGAGCATCTGACTACGGATCAGAAGGTTCCCTGTTCGAATCGGGGTGGGCGTACTAATGTTTTTACAAGTTACGGGTTACGGGTTACGAGTTACGGGTTACGGGTTACGACTTACGGGTTACGGGGTTACGGGTTAAGATTTATCTACCAAAAACTTATGTGTCAGAAAAAAAGGAAATTCCTATGCAATTAAATTACTTTAGCTCAAGTTTCGCCCCCCTGCCAAAGTTCATCCTTCGTCCCGATTATATCGGGACTACGGAGAACGGGTCTTTGTTTTTTCCGCCAGAGGTGGATCTGCCTATGGAATGATGAGCAAGAAATTTAACCGCAAAGTTCGCAGAGTAGGCACAAAGGACACCCTATTAAATAGTAAACCCCGTAGATATTATCAACGGGGTAAACATTTAATCCCAGTGAAATGATTAAAAAGATTTCACGGGACAGGCAGGGCAGGCAAAGATAATAAAATAACTCGGTGAACTTTGTGCCTTATCCCGACTTTAGTCGGGATCCCGTATCTGTCGGGATTTGAGTCCTTTGTGGTTAATTACTATTGCAGTTTCGCTACGCTATGGTATTTTAAAAATATACGAACTTTATAAAAAACTTGACAGAATAATTTTTAATCAAATTTTTTTGAATAAAAATTATTGGCTAAACAAAAGTGTCAGATTATGAAAACAGTAATCCTAATATTAACCATAACAATTATATTTTTAGTTAGCTGTGCAAAATTAAGTGAACCATTTATAAAAGAAAAGGTCTTAGAAATTGAGCATATTTATCAAACAACAGGTTATGCAATGGATGTTTATGTTTCAAATAGTTTAATTTACATAGCAGAAGACCAAGGAGGATTTTCAATCTATGATAGGACTACTGATACTTTAATTTGCCATTATGAAAATATTGCATTGGAGAACATACAATTGATTACAGCAGTTGAAGAAGAGAAATTACTTTTTATTTATAATAAATATGGGAGTGCAACAGGTATCCATGTTTTTGATATTACCTATTTGGATAATCCTGTTATAATATCTGCAGTTATGGGACAATCAGACGATATTGTAGACTTAGTTTGTATTTCAAATGAAGAAGGAGACATTGATATATTCTGGACAAATAAGACTGAATTTATAGGCGGAAAATATAATGGAATTGGATGTTTCCCATTCTCTTTTTCAAATTCTGTAAATGGTTTTGATCTGGACAGCAATTATGTCTATATAACAGGTGACCAACTTGGATTATATATTTGTGAATATGAAATAGATGAAGAGACTGGGACAGTTATTGATTCGATTTTGAGCAATTCAGATACACCTGGTGAAGCATTAGCTGTAAAAGTGGTTGGCAACTTTGCTTATATTGCTGATAGACAAGCTGGTTTACAGGTGATTGATATTTTAGATAAGGAAAATCCAAAATTGTTAGAAGATGCTGAATTTGACATTGATTATGGACACGCTCAATCTGTTGATGCGGAAGGAAGTTATCTTGCTGTTAGTTTTGGTGGCGGTGGAATTTATCTATTTGATATTTCTGAATCTGATAATCCAGTATACTTAGATAGAAAAAGTAGTGATGAGGTTGGTTATATTTATAAATGTGTTTTTAGCAATGGTGAACTCTTTTTAGCCAGCCGCGATATGGGTGTGATAAAATTAAAAATCAATAAATAAAATTAAGAAAGGAAGATTATGATGAAAAAAAGAGCTTTAATAACAACAATATTTATATTATTTATAGCAAATATGTTGTTTGGAAAATTGGTTGAAATAACAGAGAATTCAGAAAAGCAGCTATTTGATTGCACAAAATCAGATAGAAATTCAACAGAATTGCAATTCTCACTCTCAGGTTATGAGAAAGAAGCTATAGTCAAACAAGGAGAAGAATATCAGAGGATTAGTTGTGCTAATGAAGGATGGTTTACTGATGCTGGAATGCCTGAATTGCCAAGAATAACTCGCATGATAGCTCTACCAAATGAAGGGTCAGTTTCAGTTGAGCTTATCAATATTGAAGAGGAGATACTATCAGATATTATAATTTATCCCCACCAACCTGAGAATAATATTAAAGGAACATTTGCTAAAGATGTTAATTATTATACCAAGGATGAACTGTTTCCTCAGAATATTATTCAAGTTGGAACACCTGCAATTATGAGAGATTATAGAGTAGTAAATGTAACTGTAAATCCATTTCAATACAATCCAGTAAAAAAGGAACTACGAATTATCAAAAATGCTGAAATACAAATAACCTATAGCGGAGAAGGTGGAGAAAATATCAAGGTAAGAGAAAGGAAAACTTCTTCATTTTTTGAACCACTTTATCAATCCACGATTGTTAATTATGAAGAGATTGAAAGAACAGATGATTACCAACATGGAACATATTTGTTTATTTATCCTAACAACAGTTCATTAGAAAATGAATTGCAAGAACTTTTAGATTGGAAACACCAAAAAGGTTTTATTGTTGTTGCTGCCAGCACTGCTGAGACCGGTACCAGTTCATCCTCAATTAAAAATTGGATTCAAAATGCTTATGATACTTGGGATAATCCGCCTGAGTTCATTTGTCTTGTAGGAGATGCTGGCGGAAGTTTTTCTATCCCAACGGGTCATTATGGCTCTGGAGAGAGTGACTATTATTATACTTTATTAGAAGGAGGTGATATATTAGCTGATGCATTTATTGGAAGATTATCATTCAATTCAATTTATGAATTTCAAACCATAAAAAATAAAATACTAAATTATGAAAGAACACCTTATATGGATGATACTGACTGGTATAGTAAGGCATTATTAGTTGGAGACCCATCTTCCTCTGGCCCATCTTGTATTATTGTAAATCTCTATATTAAGGAAATGATGCAGGAGAATTCAATCAATCATTACTTCTATACAGAAGTGTATTCATCTCCTTTTGTGTCACAAATAAGGGATGCGATAAATAGTGGAGTAAGCTTCTTTAACTATCGTGGTTATCTGGGAATGAGTGGCTGGGATAATGGAGATACAGCTGCACTTTATAATGGTTTTATGCTTCCTGTAGTTGTTACTCTTACTTGTGGAACAGGTGATTTTGAGGGAACATACAATTGTATAAGTGAATATTTCGTAAAAGCTGGGTCTCCAACTACCCCAAAAGGTGCAATAGCCTCAATTGGAACTGCAACAATGGACACTCATACTGCTTTTAATAATTTTCTTGGTGCCTTTACATTTAGTGGTATATTTTTTGATAAAATATACAATATGGGTGGAGCCCTTGTGAGAGGTAAATTAGGTATCTATAACAGTTTTCCAAATAATCCATATAATTGGGTTACTAAATTTTCTAATTGGAATAATCTTATGGGTGACCCGGGAATGGAATTATGGACTGATGTTCCAATGGAATTAGATGTGAGTTATGATAACCAGGTTCCAATTGGAAGTAATTACCTTGAAATAACAGTAACTACTATATTTGGTTTTTCCATTGAGGGTGCTTGGGTAACCGCTCTAAAAGGTAATGACGAAATTTTTGTTACAGGTTATACAGATCATCTTGGGAAAGTATACTTACCTATTAATGCAGCCAATACTGGAACTGTTAATCTGACAGTTACTAAGCATGATTATATTCCTCATTTAGGAAATTTTGATATTGTTCAAGCAGACTATTTTGCGAATATATTAGATTATATTATTGATGATGATAATTCAGGGGGTTCATCTGGTAATGACGATGGAATTATAAATCCTGGAGAAAATATTGAGTTAAAAGTCAGATTAAAAAATTATGGAACTCAGGATTTACAATCAGTAACAGGATTATTTTCATCAAACAATACTTTTGTAACAATAACAGATAATACTGAAGATTTTGGTAATATTCAATCAAATTCAACTGCTTATTGTAATGATGATTTTGATTTTTCAGTTGATTCCGCATGTCTTGGTGGAACAGAAATAAGGTTTAATCTACTTATAGAAGATGGAGAAGGTCATCAATGGAATGATATAATTTATCTGACAGTAGAAGGACCAAATCTCTATGCAAAGAACTATTCAATAATTGATGGAAATAATGGGATATTAGATCCTGGCGAAACAGCAGAAATGGAAATAACAATAAAAAATATTGGTTCAGTTACTGCTTTTGATATTACAGGAATTTTAGGATGTTCAGATGAAAATATTACAATAATAGATAGTATAGGTTCTTTTGGTGATATTTTACCAAATAATATAGCTACTAATACTGGTGATACATTTGAGATAGACGCAGATTCACAAGTTCTCCCTGGAACACAAGTTCCAATAAGGCTTCATCTTACT
>JACNFI010000081.1 GCA_014384665.1 Candidatus Cloacimonadota bacterium | reverse complement strand
ATTATTTGTTGCATTAACTATTGTTCCAATGATCGCATCTATTATCTTCAAAAAACGCAAATCTGGAAAAGAATATCAAGAAGCCACTGGAAAAATGTTCATAGGTATTAGAAATAAATATCTAAAATTTCTTAGTCTGTGTTTAAGACATCGGGCTAAGACACTCATTGCTATGGCAATCGTATTTATTATTGCTATTGCTCTTATCCCTTTAATTGGCACAGAATTCATCCCCAAAACAGATATGCCAATGCAAACTTTGAATATAAAAACGCCTATTGGAACAAGTCTGGAAGAGACAAACACATTTGTATCTCAAATAGAAGAAATCGTTGGAAATATTAAAGAGGTCAAATATGTTATGGGGATGGTAGGACCAATGACAGAAGGTGGAGCTGCCGCTGACCCGACTAATCCTCAAAGCACAAATGAAGCACAGGTCTTTTTCCGCCTTTTTGATAAAGAAGAAAGAGAAAGAAGTTCTGAAGAGATAGTGGAAGAAGTAAGAAGCAAAATTCCAAAATTAGAAGGCGTGGAATTGACTTTTCTGGATATGTCCTCACAAATGATGGGAGGGACTGAATCGCCAATTTCTATTAAATTATTCGGAAAGGATTTGCCAGTTTTGAAATCAATCAGTGAAGAAATTGAGAATAGGATTGTGAATATTCAAGCCGTGTGTGATGTGGATAATTCATATAAACAAGGCAAACCAGAACTTCATATTTATGTTGATAGAGATAAGGCATTCCGTTATGGTCTCACAATTTCACAAGTCGCATCTGTTGTGAAAACTGCTACATTCGGAACTGTTGCTGGTGTCTTTAGAGAAGCTGGAGATGAGATTGATATACTTGTTCGTTTGGATGAGGAATGTAGAAACAGCCTTCAGGATATTGAAAATCTTAATATTACCAGCCCATTGGGCTTTACTATACCTTTGAAACAGGTAGCAAACATTGAAAAGGGAGAAGGTCCTATCAAAATTTCCAGAGAACATCAGACACGAAAAATGACTATTTCTGCAAATGTAGTTGGAAGAGATCTTGGAAGCACTACAAAGGAAATTCAAACAGTGATAAAAAATATTAAAGAAAATCTTCCAATAGGATATTTTATTGAGTTTGGCGGTGCGTATGAAGATATGAAAGAGACCTTCAAGACTTTATTTTATGCTTTGCTGTTAGCTGCGCTTCTTGTATATGTTATTCTTTCTTCCCTGTTTGAATCTTTCAAACAGCCACTTGTTATTATGTTTACCTTACCTCTTGCTTATGTTGGTGTTATTTTTATCCTGTTTATAACAGGCTCAACACTTAGTGCAATTTCTTTTGTTGGTATTATTGTATTATCTGGAATTGTGGTAAATGATGGAATTGTGCTTATTGACCACGCTAACCAGTTGCGTAGAAAAGGGATGGAACCTCAAAAAGCCATAATCCAGGCTGGTTCGGACAGAATGCGACCTGTTTTGATAACTTCTATTACTACTATTGGTGGAATGTTTCCAATGGCGATAAGTACTGGTCAAGGTTCAGCGATGAGAGCACCTATGGCTATTGCGGTTATAGGTGGACTTATCACAGCAACTTTTTTTACATTACTTATTATACCAACTATTTACAGCATTGTTGAGCGGATTTCATATAAGAAAAAGAAGTAACTTATTGCCACAAAGGTTCATCCTTCGTCCCGATTTATCGGGACTACGGAGAATGGACACGATCCTCGCGTCCGCGGGGACACAAAGGAGAATGAAAATTGAAGGATGGAATGCACAGATTCCAATTGTTCCTAATCCCGATATATCGGGATAATCCTGTTTATCAAAACACCATTACAAATGGTGTTAGGATCGTTTCGTTTAAATGTACTTGTATTTCGTAATTTTACATTTATCTCTGTGTTCTTTGCGTCTCTGCGGTGAGGTATTTTAAGATGAAAAAATCTAAAAAACAAACTAATTTAGAAAATATCATATTATCCAAATTGTCTGGAAAATCAGCTTCGGTTGTTTCTCTTATTTTTGCTGATAAAGAAATACAGGCACTGCAAGATTATACAAATATTGTATCTATAAAACGGTTAGGATTTAATGACCACGGTCCAGTCCATATGAGAAAAACTGCCTTAAATGCACTCATAATGTTTGATTTGCTATCCAAAGCTGGAATTAAATTCAATTTGGAAAAAGAAGGACTTGGCTCAGTTGAAGATAGTAAAATTGCAGTTTTAACTGCCTCTTTATTACACGACATAGGAATGACTGCTTCACGAGACAACCATGAAACTATTAGTGTGATTCTTTCTCTTCCAATTATTGATAGAATATTAGGAAAGTTTTATGAAAATGATTTTGGGAAAAAAGTAATCCTGCGCTCATTGATTATTGAAGGCATTATAGGACATATGGCAACTCAGAAAATTCATTCTTTAGAAGCAGGACTTGTATTAATTGGCGATGGTTGTGATATGGAAAAAGGTAGAGCCCGGATACCCACACTTTTATCCCAAACTCCAAGAGTTGGTGACATCCATAAATATTCTTCAAGTTCAATACAGAAAGTATCAATAAGTAGCGGAGACAAAAAGCCTATTAAGATTGTTGTTGAAATGACTCAGTCGGTTGGATTTTACCAAATAGAAGAAGTCCTTTTCCCCAAAATTTTATCCAGTCCTGTAAAGCCTTATATTGAACTGTATGGAGAAGTTAAAGACGAAAAGAAACTTCGATATTTGTAAAAAAGGAATTTCTAAATATTTTTCAGTTTTATATTATCTTAATATTGAGATTGTCCAAGCAAATAATTATCCAAAGGATCTGTCCCCGTGTAAACGGGGATGAAATGATATGTTGGCTAAGCAATATATGAACTGCTTATTTAGTTAGACTGCTTAAATTTCATTTAAACAAAGAAATTAACAGATTTTTAATTTCAATTGTAGATTTATGAATTGACTATTAACTATTTTTACTTTTCACATTTTGATTTTTAAAAATAATAATTCAATAAATCATCTCTGCTGTCTAACGCCTGGCATGAGGCGCGGCGGCTTTTGGCCGTCGTCCTCAATGCCGTTGTTCGGCATCTATGTTTCAGGCCAGATTGGCTTGTTACTTTTCACATTTGAACGGTACCGTTCATGTATAACCATCTGTTTGCGAATCTTCTCTGGAACCTGTTTCCTTAATTCTTCAAATATTGACTTTGTTTTTTTCCAGTTGATGACATCAACCTCTATTCCCGTTCCAGGATCTGGATATCTTAGCGTATTACAGCGATTGAGGTAATTTAGCCATTTCTTGTTTTGTTGTGACAATTCCATTCCTTTTTTGCGCAAGCTTCGGAATAATCGCTTTAGATCGTGTTCCGCAGGAAACTCTTCTTCGAAGTGAAGAAGGCAAGCTTTAAGCAGAAGCTCAATGCCCAAGTGAGACAGAAATGCGGCTGAATGCAGATACTGCCAAGTCCAGCGCCCGGAAAGTTCATAGAGTTTCTCCGCTGCTTCGAAATGATCTACACTGTATTGAACCAGATCTGATTCTGTGCAATCGTCTCTGGTGAATACTCTCTTTTTATGACTCCAGCAGAATAGGTTATGTAAATTCATTATTATCTCAAATGCCGAACGGAAAAGCTCACCTGCAGAAACGCAAAATAGAAAATAAACCACATAATTATGAATTTAACTCTTTATTAGTAAAATAGTCGTTAGATTAAGAATGGCAATTAATTTCTGTGGGTGAAGTGGGGGTTTGAATAATTTATCTGAAAATGAAATAATTATATTTAAGATATTTTATTCACCTAAAGTCATTTTATCAAATATTTCTTTCTCTAAAACACCATTTGAATGAGCTACAATTTCCCATGGCCTATCCATTAATTGCCCACTCAATTCATAATGTGGTTTTATTTTTATTTTTACTTTATTGTTACCTAAATCTTTTACAAAGATGTTTAATTTATATCTACAATTAGAAAATAATGCATAATTTTTCACTTCAGGGTGGTATGATATTTTTGCCATTCTTTCAATTGTAGTACTTACAAATGAAGTTGTAAGAATTCCACTTACCTTTTCTACTGATTCAATTGGCATATTAAGATCAGTTATTATTTCAATTAATTTACTCCATACTTCATCAAATGTGCTAGAAATTATTATTTCTTGAATTACTTTACCTTCGGGTGGTATTGTTTGCGTTGCTGCACAACCTAAAAAAAAGATAATCAGAAAAATACAATATTTTTTCATTTTGGGCTCCTCACTTTAAATTATTTTTCTATATTAGAAATTCTTTAACATTCTAACAAAATTTTACCGTTGTGGTAATTTGTGTTTTTAAACATTTTCTTGATTTAATTTCTTTCATTTTAGTCTACCTTAACTAAAAAATAAAAAAACTCGCTGTGCCTCTGTCAGTTAAAGCTATTGTTAGGCGTTTTTAAACTAAAATTCATAAAAGATTATCCTTTTCAAGAATATTTTCTTGTATTAGAAGGTAAAATTTAAGAACATCTTTAAATTTCTGTTTTTCAGATTCATCTTCTTGATTTCTAATTTCTGACTTAATTGCTCCTCCAAGTATCTCCCATTGTAATTTTGAAATCCTTACATTTATTCTATCTTTTCCAACTGCCAAATACTGGGGAATTAATTCACATTGTTCTTTTAACAATTTAATTTTTTCTGTATTACTAACATCAATATAATCAAAATTATCAATCTTCTTGGATATTTTTTCTATTTGATAGTATAAAGAATCTGCTTGCTTAGTATTTGCATCTGTTGGATAAATACTCATTGTCTTACCGACAACAACAAATCCAATAATTATTACTGCAATCTTAACCCCTATTGATAATTCAAAATTCATTCTCTCTTTAAACATTTTATTTATAGGGGGAAGCAAAACAGAAGCCATAATTATTAAAGTAATTCCTGGCACAAATAAAAAAGAAAATATATCTACTAAGCCCATAAAGCCAAATGAAATTCCTAAAATCCAGCTAATAATTTCAATAAAAGTAATTTTTTTGACTTCTTTTTCTTTTATCATAATTTTTATCCTACATATTAAGATGTATGTTCAATTACTATAAATATTGAAACTAAAATATATTTAAATATTATGTTGTGATATAAAAATGCCTAACGGTGGAGTTCACTTGCCCAAAATGCAAATAGCTCTATGTCCTTAATTTGTGAGATTAACTTTTTCTGGCATAATAAATGTTAGCCTAATCTCGCACTGCATTTTTGGTCAAGTGAAACGAGTGTTAGGTGACAAATCTTTTCAAAATATAAACTAAATTTATTTAAATGGACCAGTTCCGATAAACAAAATCTGAGTATTTTTATGACTACCTAACCTAATATTCTGAATAAGAATTTTACCTGAGCGACCATCAGATGCTGAAAAAGTATAAGAATTACCTAATTCTAAAACTTCTGGTGAAGATACTTCAAAACCCCCATGCCAACTTCTAATGCCAGATTTTATTGAAGTTTCAATCCACACCTCAATATCTTCAATTATTACTTTTTCATCTTTAGTAATTGAACCTTGTATCAATTCCATAGTTTATCCTCCATAGAATTTTAAAATAAAATATGGTTTTACTGTTTTGCTACCTAACGAATGAAATAACCTGCGTGAAAAATATCACCACAAGTCATTTCCTTTTTCAAATTTACTTTAGTAAAACCAACCAGCACCCGCAACCACGCTTCCACTATTTCACGTCAGGTTGA
>JACNFI010000080.1 GCA_014384665.1 Candidatus Cloacimonadota bacterium | reverse complement strand
GCAGTAAAAGACAGGTTGTAAGGAATGGATTCCCACTTTCGTGGGAATGACAAGTAGAGAAGTGGGAATTACAAGGTAGGTGAATTTTCCATATTTTGCAGAACGCATAAAATTAAATTACAATTTAGGAGGAACAATGGCAACTTATACCAATAAAAATATTGGAGTAGTTCTTGCCGGTTCTGGTTGGCAGGATGGAAGTGAAATACATGAAGCAGTGCTTACATTACTGTATTTAGACAAAGCTTCAGCTAAAATCATTATGATGGCACCAGATTTAAAACAAATGAATGTAGTTCATCATCTCACTAATGAAACAGTCCATGCTGAATCACGAAACACGCTTGTAGAAGCAGCTCGTATAGCTCGAGGAGATGTCAAAGATATTAAAGATATTACACCAACTGAATTAGATGCATTAATCATACCCGGTGGTTTTGGTGTAGCAAAAAATCTTTGTGACTTTGCAACAAAAGGTGAAAACTTAACAGTAAATCCTTTCTTAGAGAAAATGATTTTGGAACTGCATAAAAGAAAAAAACCACTTGGTTTTATGTGTATCTCACCTGTAATTGCAGCAAAAGTTCTGGGAAAATACCATCCAAAAATCACTATCGGTAATGATGAAGGAACAGCGAACATAATTGAAAAACTCGGAGCACAGCATATCAATTGTCCAGTAGATAAAATTGTCGTTGATGAAGACAATAATATCGTTACTACACCTGCATATATGTTGGGTCCAAGCATTGCTTATATCAGTAAAGGAATTGAGAAGTTAGTTAAAAAAGTACTGGAGTTGTCTTGATATAAATTTACGGTAAATTGGAATTCAGTAGAATAAGTAGTTCAATAAGGTCAAGCAGCAAGACTGTATTATGTTTCCTTTATAAGGTCTGTCTCATCCTTTTTAATTAACCTTGCGAATGGTTGATCCCGATATACCCGTTCTCCGTAGCACTGCGAAGGGTGAATCGGGACGCAATGGTTGGTTTGTAGAGACCATTACGGAGGTCTTATGACCATCCGTAAGGTCTCTTGGCTGAAGAAACATTATTGTCTCACTTATCTGGTGATATCTAATCATATCCCAGGTTTGTTATCCATCCTTCTTTTCAAAATATTTATACTTCTTATAGAATTTTCTGGAAAGAATAATAAAATATTTGACATTTTTTTGCAAAAAGGATATTAAATAGAATCCTTATTTAAGGATGAGAAGTGAAAATTATAAAAACAGAAATTTATACGCCAGTGGCGGATTTAATCCTACAGGATTTATACACATGTAACAAATAAAGTTATGGATAATACCAGAATTGTATTGGATTTCTTGTTCGTAGAAAACAATGGCTAAAGGTTAGTTAAATATAGGGCGTGTGTACGAACGTTATGTGGTAATTTGAAAAGCAGTAAATAAAAATGTAACCCAAAAATAAAACTTATATGTGTTAGAAAATTATATGTCTACTCGACAAAAAATTAGAAAAATCCCATAGGGAAGAAGTTATGAAGAATTTTAGATTAAAACTATTATTTGTTTTGATTATTGTTTTAATTTCAAATGTTCAAGTCAACTCAAATTAAATTATGAATTCGATAATTGGAAGTACATTATGCAACATAATCAAGCGGAAGTAGACAATAAATTAGTGATGTAAAACATTATAATACTGATAAGCCAATCCTCTCTTTCGATAATTTATTCGTTTCTGAAAAAATACCATCATTGCCGACTTATTACTATCAAGACACTTCCTATGAAATATGTTAATAGATCGTATCCATTTCGTTTTTATATCTATATCGAAAAATTTAATTTTATCATTTTCAAGAGAGAATAATACAGGAATATACTCCATTGAGTTATTAATTTTGTGTTCCTCAGCACAAAAATATGTTTTGCCTGAAATAATACATTTATTGAAAACTGAATAAATATAACTTGATATATTTTTATAATCCAACCTTTTCTCATTAATTTTGCGATTTGTAATCTCAAAATTGCTATTTAATTTCAAAGCATTTTGGGATGGAAGCCATTTATAAGATGTTAAATATAGTGGACTAACATCTGATCGAGCTGCTGGTAATATAAGTTCATTTTTACCTGTATTGTGCAAATCTGCAATACACATAAATTTGGGGGTTGGTGGACCACCTCGATGTGCTCCAATATTAATTCCGCTAATTTGGCTATGAATTATATCTATGTCATTTTTTTTTATTCTTGCAATAATTATGTTGTATTTTTTAGCATAAGGTGGTTTGCTAATATCAAAAATTTCGTCTAAACAAGCAAATACGATTTCGTATTTACCGTCATTTGTAATATCTCCACTCACACAATCATAAATATAATAGGGAAACTGAATATTTTTTGAGCTAAATTTGTTACCATTCCATTCTATTATTACAAGTTCCTTTTCTTTGCATATTATTATTTCATCTACATTATCACCATTGAAGTCTGCAATCATACATTTATATGGTTTAGGAAAGAAAACTTTTCTTCTATGACTAAATGTTTTTTTATATATGGATTTTAAGCTATCGTTTACAATTTTGAATATTATCAAACTATCCATATCATTGGAACTCGTTAATAAAGTTACACAATACTGATTATCAATTAATTCTCCTCCATTGAAATGACTGAAATTATGCGAATTCGATAGTAAAAAATCCTCACTAATTTTTTTAAAAGAAAATTTATTATCAGCTTTTAAATATATTGAACACAGAATAGTTAAGCAAATAATTAACAATACAATCATTTTTGTTTTATTTTGCATAATATGTAATTCCTTTCAATAATATTATTAATTAACATAAAAGGTTATGTAACCTTAATGTCAATATTTCCGGTATAAAAAATCGAATATATTATTGACTTTAAGCACACATTTTCGCAATAAAATTGTCAATTTTGCTCTATTACGAATATAAAGCATATATTTAAAAATCTGAAGACTATTTCCAATAATTTGAAGTTTGGGGTTTTTAGAAAAAAAATTTAGTCTCTTTGAAGAGATGAGTTTTTAAAGGAGACTCATTGTTTTTAAATAAAAACTGCATAAATAATAATTTTATCTTAAAATAGGAAAATGTTTACAAGAAAAATAAATCTATCTATTTTGGGATAAAAACAAAGACAGGAGAAATGATGCCTGAAATTAGTCGATTTTTAGGAATAGTAATAGCAATGTATTATAAAGAACACGACCCACCGCATTTTCACGCTAAATATGGTGAAAAAACGGGTGTTTTTTCTATTGGAGAATTAAAGCTTATTGAAGGGAAATTACCAAAAAGAATTATTTCTCTTATTTTGGAATGGGCTTTTGAACATCGTGATGAACTAATGGAAGATTGGAATTTAGCTAATCAAAAGAAACAACTTAATAAAATAAAACCGCTTGTATAGGAGTCAATTATGCACTTTGTAAGAAATGTAAATTATTTAAAAAATTACAAATTAAGACTGACCTTTGAAAATAATTTAATAAAAACAGTGGATTTAAAAAACCATCTTGATGGTGAGATTTTTGAACCATTAAAAGATTTGAAATATTTTCAAAAGGTAAAAATCAACCCTGACATTGATACAATTGTATGGCCAAATGAAGCTGATTTTTCACCTGATTTTTTATTTGAAATTGGTCAATAAACAAATCATAAAATAAATCATAAAAAGCATTTATCAAAACTATCCACGCCAGACTTAATTTAGGAGTTCCATGGTTTGTTTTGGGCTTGGTTTGCAATTAAAAAGTTTGATTGTCCGAACGATCTCCGCCAGTGATGGATCTGCCTTTGGCATGATTTGTGACGAGATTACGCTGCATACTCACAGTTTTATACGAAACTTGGTTTGAATGGTATAAGGATATTTGATGAAGTTAAGAAAATATTTTATTGATTCTCTCGACTCGAAAGAGTTTATTAAACAACTTCAATCTGAAATTAAAGAAAAAATTGTCAGGTTTATCACTGAAAATGATGAGATTTATTTGATTATAAACAACATCCATCTCGGTTTTATTCAGATTAAAACTTTTAAGAACAAGATAGCAATAAAATTGTATTTAAGTTCGAATTGGGAAGATGATTTTAATGAGCAATTATTCAACAACATATCAGAACTGATAAAAGACAATGATCAAAACTATATAACATTTTTACATTGCTTTGATTCGAAGAATATATTGAATAAAATCAAAGGAATTGATTATATGTACCAATATGAATGCAATGTAAATTTTCATAAACTCAACTCCTCGTTAAATTCTAATTTCACAATTTCAAAAAAAATAAGTGATTATAAAGAGTTGATTGATTTTCATTACCTCTGTTATTCTGATGATAAGGATTATATGAGTAGTAATTGGGAAAAAATGCTTAATTCTTTTCCAAAAGCTCCAATTCCAAAACTTATTTATATTTGTCTTTTTAATGAAAAAATTGTTGGTTCTTGTGTCGGTTACTTAATTCCAAAGAAAAAAAAAAATATCTTTATTCAATCTGTGTTCATCCTGATTTTAGAAGTAAATCAATTGGAGAATATTTATTGCAAATATTCCTAACAACTGAACCTCTGCTGCCTTGTTATTTAACAGTCTATAAATCTGCAAAACTAGCGGTAAATCTTTATGAAAAATTTGGGTTTAAAAAAACAAAAATCGTTGAATCAATAATTAGCAATGATATTAAATTAGGATGTAAATGATTCGTATAACATAGCGTCTGCGGATAGGTTAGGTAGTTCCTTTTTGTTTAAATCTTCCGATTTAAAATTTGGTTTGTTTGCTTTTGTTTGAATTGTCTGATTCAAATTTTGGTCGGTTCGTCTTGGGCGGATTCTTTCTGATTCCCGCAGCACGCCAAACATTATATGAAAAAAAGGTAATTCAAAGAGCAAAAATAAAAATAGTAATATGGATATGAATTTAAAATGAAACTAAAAAAAGGACTAAATTTCTTCGATGTATTCAGCATTGCAACAGGTGCGATGATAAGTTCCGGAATTTTTATCTTACCCGGACTTGCTTTTGCTCGAACCGGACCTGCAGTATTTATTTCATATTTTCTGGCAGGTATTCTTGCCCTGATCGGCATTTTCAGTATTATAGAGCTTTCCACAGCTATGCCCAAAGCAGGCGGGGATTATTATTTTATTAACCGAAGTTTAGGTCCGTTAATTGGAACAGTATCCGGTTTTTTAAGCTGGTTTGCTTTATCATTGAAAAGTGCCTTTGCGATATTCGGTATTTCAGCAATAATTTTTATTGTTACAGGATTTCCTGTATTGATCTCCTCAATTCTTGTTTGTATTTTTTTCATTTTGTTGAATACGATTGGAATAAAGGAAGCTGCCAAATTTCAAGTTTCACTTGTATCCGGTTTATTAATTTTAATGGTTTTATACATAATCTTTGGATTTGACAAAATAAATATATCCCATTTTTATCCTTTTGCTCCTAAAGGGATTAATCCGATTTTTGTTACAGCAGGTTTTATTTTCATTTCTTTTGGTGGATTATTGAAAGTAGCAAGTGTTTCGGAAGAAGTTAAAAATCCCAAAAAGAATATTCCTCTTGGGATGATTGTTTCAGTTATTATTGTGACAATAATCTATACTCTAATTCTTATTGTGACAATTGGAATTTTGCCTGCACCAATATTTTCCGGTTCACTTACGCCGATTACGGATGCAGCAAAAAACATTGCAGGAACACCAGGATTCATCATCATCTCGATTGCTGCTTTATTAGCTTTTATCACAA
>JACNFI010000079.1 GCA_014384665.1 Candidatus Cloacimonadota bacterium | reverse complement strand
AGAAGAAAATCAAGTCCATTCAGCCAATTATAAGTATCAAGTTTATTGTCAAATAGAGGGTCTTCACCAAAAATCAAAGCAGAATTTATATTATTTAAAAATTTTGGGGTAGTAAATCCATAACTTTGTAAAGTTGGTTTATTTGCTAATTCTGAACAGGTTATGATACCGGAGCCCTGTTCACCCAAATTTCCTTTTAAAATGCTCAAATTCAATATTGCAAGTTGAGTGTGATAACCCAATTCTGATTCTGAATAAACAAAAATCACTTTCCTATTCTTCACCAAAATATCTGCGAATTCATAGAATTCATCTTTATGGATTGTGGTTTGAAGTTTATGATTATATTCTGCAAAATTCTCCACAGATTTCACAATAGAATCTATATTATGACATCTATTTTCAATAAGATATTTTGCAAACTGATTAAATATTTCAATATAATTTTTAGATTGGATTTGAGTATTTGCGATTTTTGAGAATTTATTTTTTTCAGAATTTAAAATCAACAATTTTTTCCCTTTTCGAATTGCTTCAAGAATTTTTATTCCCAAAGTGTGGGATACATCTCCGACGAGAACGATTAAATCAGTTTCAAGCAAATCAGATGTTGTATTTGGAGAATAATTTATTCCAAGTTTATCTTGAATAACAGAGCCATTTAATTCCCAAGAAAATTTCTTTTGAATATTGAATTTTTTTGCGATTTGATTTATCAGAAACAGTTCTTCATTTGTGAAATTTCCATTAGCAAATATTGCGCAATATGGAGCCAAATCAGGCAGTTTTTCAGAAATCAATTGAAATACCTCTTCCCAGGTGGATTTCTGCAAAGTATGCTCTTTTCTGATAAGTGGAGTTTTTAAGCGAGCATTACTTTGTAAAACTTCATATCCAAAGCGAGCATCGAAGCAGACATTGTTATCAGTAATCGGGCTTTCTTTTGCTTCTGCTTGCACAATTAGGTTACCTGAACTTTTATAATTAATCTGACATCCGCAACCGCACAAGCCACAGGTTGTAACAATTTCTGATAAACTAATTGGAGCGATTTTCAACTGTGTATTTCGCGAAGTTAAAGCCCCAACCGGACAGATATCAATACATTTTCCACAGCTTTCACAGGAAGTTTCAAGAAGAGATTTACCAAAATCAGGACTCACTGGAGCTCCAAAATCCTGATGAATATCTCCCAATGCACCAACTCCCTGAATTTCAAAGCAAGTTTGCACACATATTCCACATTTAATACACTTGTTTGGGTCACGAAGTATGAATGGGTGGCTTTCATCTATTGGATGGTATTCTCCGCCAATGAATTTTGTTGAATCAATGCCAAAATCCGTAGCATATTTTCTTAATTTACAAATTTGATTCGCAGAGCATCCGCACTCGAGACATCTTTCTGATTCCTTTTGTATATCTTCTTCTGAAAGGGTTTTTTCTATCTCTTCAAAATTTTTAATTCTTGTTTTTATTTCAACAATTTGAGAATCTATTCTTGGAATTTTTTCATATTTTTCAAATTCTTTTGAATCGAGTTCTAAAACTGATTTTGCTTTTCTGATGATAAATTCCTGTTTCAGTTTAGAAATCTCTTTTCCCGAAAGAAATTCGTGAATACTTTTTGCGGCAATATATCCATCTGCAACTGCTTCAATTGCTGTGGACGAACCACGAGTTAATTCGCCACCAGCAAAAATCTTATCAATATTTGTCTGTTTTGTTTTCTCATCAACGACTAATTTCCCCTGTTTAGTTAATAGGAGATGTTTAGAATTTATTTTTGAGGTTTCATTTAGTAAAAATTTTGTGTCAGAAACTCGACCTATTGCTGAGATGACTGTATCAACTTTCATTATAAATTCTGAATTTGGTAGAGGAACTGGGTGATAGGGCCCATCTTTATCTGGCTCACCTAATCGCATTTTTACACATTGCATGCCAACAATTTTTTTGTCTTTGCCAAGGATTTTTGTTGGTCGTTGTAAAAAATGGAATTCAATCCCTTCCTCCTTTGCAGATTCAATTAAATTCTTTTCTGCAAGCAACAGTTCTTCTGTTCTGCTATAAATAATCATCACCTTTTCAGCACCAAGATGAAGAGAGGTTCGTGCTATTTCAACCGCTGTGTTCTCCCCACCAATAACTGCTACAATATTACCAACTTTTTTAATCTTCTTTTCAATTACTTGTCTTAAAAATTCAGTGCCTAAAAAACATCCATCAAGATTCTCACCTTCTATATTCATTTTCAATTCATCTTGAGCTCCGAGTGCCAAAAAAATTGCATCAAACTCTTTTTCCAAAAATTGAAGTGTAAAATCGTGTCCTAATTTTACATTATTTCGAATTCTTACACCTAATTTTTCAATTTGTTCAATTTCTTTATCAAGTATATCTTTAGGCAATCGGAATTCTGGAATAGCATAGCGAAGCATCCCACCACTTTCAGGATTTGCGTCATAGATAGTGCAATGATGCCCTTCAAGCGTGAGAAAATAAGCAACAGTTAATCCTGCGGGACCGGCTCCAATAATTACTACTTCCTTGCCTGTACCTGGCTTTTTCTCTGGAATATATCTGCTTATGGCATTTTCTAAATCTTTATCAGCAGCAAAACGGTTTATCTGGCGAATTGCGATTGATTCATCTACAAGTTGTCTACGACATTCCTGTTCGCAAAAAGCAGGACATATTCTTGATACAGATAGAGGAAGTGGTAGTTTTTCCTTTATCAATTTTACAGCTTCGTGATATAAACCGTTATGAATAAGTGCGATAGCCCCTTGAATGTCAACCTGTACAGGACACTTAAGTGTGCAGGGAGCGATGCAATCTGCATAATGGTCTGACAACAATTTTTCTAATGCTATTTTTCTGGCAGAATAGACCTTTTCATTATCAGTTTCTATTTGCATCCCTTTTTGAACCTGTGTGGCACAGGCAAGAGCGAGATCCTTTTCATTTTTGATTTCAACTAAACAGAGCTGACAAGAACCAAGTGGTTTCAAATACTTTTCATAACAGAGAGTTGGAATTTCAATGCCATTTTCTTCTGCAATATCAAAGATAGTTTGGTTCTCTTTTGCAAGAGTTATCTTTCCATTTAGTTTAATCTTTATGTCAGACATTTTTAGAATACATCTTTTTGCTTAAAAAATTGCTTACAGCAGTTAGCTAAACTAAATCTATTAAAAATAAATTTCATACTAAATTTTTGACTTCTTGAATATGTGAAAATTTTAGCAGTCAAGTTATTTTGATTAATTTTTAGATTCAAGTAATAAGTGCAACTTTTAACAAAACTAAAACTTGAAAAGAATATTGAGAAATTACGAAAAGGATTAGTTGTATATAAGAAATAGTTGCGGGTTGCGGGTTGCGGGTTGCGAGTTATTGGTTGGTGGTTGGTGGTTGTTGGTTTGTGGTTACCATCAACTACCAACTATGAACTATCAACTATCAACTATTTTGAGATATTTAGTTATTTAGTTATTTAGAAATTTAGGTATTTATCGGGTTGCGAGTTGCGGGTTGCGGGTTGCGAGTTATTGGTTGGTGGTTGGTGGTTGTTGGTTGGTGGTTACCATCAACTACCAACTATGAACTATCAACTATCAACTATTTTGAGATATTTAGTTATTTAGTTATTTAGAAATTTAGGTATTTATCGGGTTGCGAGTTGCGAGTTGCGAGTTGCGGGTTGCGGGTTGCGGGTTGTCCGGACGGGATAATCTGCCATCCCCGGACCTTGGCATTCTTCAAGCGGAGACAGTTCCATCAGAATGCCTTTTTTTAACAAAAAAATCAATGACCAATGAACAAATAATGCTTCACAGTGTCAAGTTTTGCTTCTATTCGCTATCATTTTATTTTCTCCAGAGATTTTTGTTACAGTTTCCATTATGATTCCTTTCTGTCAATATCAGCCAGAGGCAGATCCCTCCCCGCCGCTTCGCTTTGGCAAGCGAACGCCTCAGGCGGAGAGCCTTCGGAAAATAGGCAAGATTTTTTAATTATCTGTTTAAACGCTGAATCATATTTTCAATAATATTTGTATTTATCCCATTAGAGACTTTGCCTCAAACGGGATTTGTATTAAGAAAATCATACTTACATTATAAACCAAGAAAGCGGTATCCAATAGGTTTTTCAAAAGATACCGCTTTTATTCTCGCTTTTAATTTTGATTTTTAATACATTCCGCCCATTCCACCTCCTGGCGGCATTGGTTCTTCTTTTTTAGGAATATCTGAGATGATACATTCTGTAGTTAGGAAAAGTCCTGCGATACTGCAAGCATTTTGCACAGCAGAACGTGTAACTTTAGCAGGATCAATAACACCATCAGCCATCAAGTCAGTATATTCTCGTTTTGCTGCATTATATCCAAGACTTGGATTTTTTTCATTTCTCAATCTTTCTACAACAACATCACCAGCAACGCCAGCATTTTTAGCAATCTGATATACGGGCATATGAAGTGCTAATTTTAGAATATCAGCACCAATTTTTTCTTCTGCTTCTAATCTGAGTTTGTCAATTGCTTTTGCAGCCTGGAGTAATGCAACACCACCACCAATAATTATACCTTCTTCAACAGCAGCTCGAGTAGCCTGAAGTGCATCATCTACACGGTGTTTTTTCTCTTTCATCTCGGTTTCTGTTGCAGCGCCGATATTCAATACAGCAATTCCTCCAGATAGTTTTGCAAGTCTTTCTTGTAACTTTTCCTTATCATAATCTGAAGTAGTGTCATCAATCTGTCTTTTAATCTGCTGAATTCTGCCTGTGATATCAGATTCTCCGCCCTTTCCTTCTCTAATAGTTGTGTTTTCCTTATCAACAATGACTTTATGAGCAACGCCTAAATCATGCAATTTAGTATTTTCTAATTTTAAGCCCACTTCTTCAGAAATAACAGTTCCACCGGTTAGAATAGCAATATCTTGCAGCATCTCTTTTCTTCTGTCTCCAAATCCTGGTGCTTTTACAGAACAGACATTAAGAGTGCCTCTTAGTTTGTTAACCACAAGAGTAGCAAGAGCTTCACCTTCAACATCTTCTGCAATAATTAATAGTGGCTTCCCAGTCTGTGAAACTTCCTGGAGAATTGGAAGTAAATCCTTCATAACAGAAAGTTTTTTATCTAGAAGTAAGATATATGCATCTTCTAATTCAGCAACCATTTTCTCAGTATCTGTTACAAAATAAGGTGAGACATAACCTCTATCAAACTGCATTCCTTCAACGACTTCCCAATCTGTTTTCATTGTTTTAGATTCCTCCACATTAATAACGCCTTCATTTCCAACTTTTTCCATTGCTTCTGCAATCAGTTTTCCAATCTCAGGGTCATTATTCGCAGAGATAGTTGCGATTTGCTCAATCTCTTCTGAGGTTTTTGTTGGTTTGCTGATTCTCTTAATTTCATCAACAATAGTTTCAGAAGCTTTAGCAAGCCCTCTTTTCATAAACATTGGATTTACACCAGCAGTAACATGTTTAAACCCTTCATTTATGATTGCTTGAGCGAGAAGAGTTGCTGTGGTTGTTCCATCGCCAGCCACATCATGAGTTTTGGTTGCAACTTCCTTAACCATCTGAGCACCCATATTCTCATATTTCCCTTCAAGTTCAATCTCTTTTGCAATGGTCACACCATCATTTGTTATTGTGGGCGAACCAAAGCTTTTTTCAAGAACTACATTTCTACCTCGCGGTCCAAGTGTAGTTTTTACAGCATTCGCCAGAATGTCAACACCTTTCTTTAGTTGTTCTCTGGCTTCATG
>JACNFI010000078.1 GCA_014384665.1 Candidatus Cloacimonadota bacterium | reverse complement strand
AATGAACGTTAGGGATATACGAAGTTTTTCTGGAACGAAGTGGAAGAAAAATTTGGGTGAAGCCCGAGCCGAGGGCTGAACCGTATATCCCTTGTTATACGCCCCGACGACTGAAAGGAGGAGAGCGCAGCGTGGCACGGAGCGTAGCGGAGTGAGTTCAAAAAATATTTTTCGTTCTTACTCATTATGATAGGCTTTCCTCATTTCTTATAAATTTGATTTTTTCCGTTTTGAAAAATGAAAGAGGGGTTAGGGGTGAATTTCATTTTTCAAAACACATTATTCATTTGTTTGTGCTTCCTCTTGCCATCGTGGCAGTTTTGGCATCATTTCATCAACCATCTTTTCAGCTTCTTCTTTGGTTTTGCCCATAAATTTTATTGTAGCATTTATACTTCCTTCTCTTACTTGTTCTTTGCTCGCTAATTCGCCATTTTCTTGGTTTTGGCAATGAATGCAATATCGTTTGTCGAATTTAGACGTTGTCTTTTCGTCAAGTGGCATACCACAACTTTCGCATTTATTCATATTTTTCACCTCCTTTCATTAATAATCTTAAAATATTTTTCTGCTCATTGTTGCTCAACTTTTTCATTCCATCCTTGATTATCCATTTCGTATCTTTACTTGGATTTGTCTTTGCCCATTTTGTTAGAAACTCTGCAACTTCATTGGGATTCTTTTTTGTTATGTCTCTTAAAATCCATGATACTGCTTTTTTAACATCTGGTCTGTCTTCATTCATTGCATAATTAAAAACCGCAAAAACTTTATCAGTTATTTTAATTTTTTTATATCCTCGTAAAGTAACTATTCCAAAACGCCTAATCCACTTATTTTTATTCTTTGCCCATTTTTCAGAAAGCGGTAAAACAATTTCTGGAGCGGAGTATACAATCGGCTCTATTCCATACATAGCAAGACAATCGCAAACAGACCAGTTGTCCAAATCAGGCACTACCGAAGATACAAAATCCAGACAAATTTTTGGGTTTTTTGCTCCGAACTTTTCAAGACTTTTCCCAGCTATTTGTCTTGCTTCATAAGACCCTTCACTCCATAATGTTTTTAACAATAATTCTGATTTTGCCGGTTCCTCTTTTAGAAAATTACTTGTTTCCGTAGCCATAACCCACAAAACAGGTTTTGGCACTCCATAAAATTTACCGGTATCAGGAATAATTCTCTGATAATTTTTTGTTGCTTCTTTATCCACATAAAATTTGAGGATTTCCTGTAAATTTTTTGTAAATTCATTTGGCCTGTCTGCTTTTTCAAGCAGTTTCTTTGTTTTCTCTTGGATTTGTGATTTGTTCATATTATTTTTCCCCAAAGCGATTAATGCAATAACCCAATAAACCCCCTAAAATTAAAGTCATTACGAAAATCGGAATTAAACCTGTTGGTTCTTTCCAGCCAATAAGTATAGCGGCGGGCAGTAAAATTAGAAAAGAGATTAAAATTCCTTTTAACACGCTATTAATTTTTAGATTTGATGTTGAAATCATAAAACCAGCAATAGCCCATAATGAAAAAGCAGATAAATTTGCGTCCCAAGTCAATTTTTGGAAAATCATAGGTATTACATCAATTATTCCGGCTATAATGCCAAAAATAATTCCTACTTTAATTTTGCTTATTTTTCCCATAATTTTACCTCCTTATTAAATGTAAACCATACTCATTATATAAGTCTTCTTATTTTAAATAAATCGTTTTCGTAACGGAGTGGAGAAAACACCAATTATCCCCCTCTTTTATTTTAGAAAAATGAAAGAGGGGTTAGGAGTGAATTTCATTTTTCAATAATTGTATTTATTTCATCTTTTGCTTAGCAATTTCATCAGCGGTCGCAAATGGATGCGGGTATCTTCCTTTGGTTTGGGTGTGAGATTTCATATACCATTTATCTTTGATTTGAACAGCTTTTCTCGGGCAATAATTCAAACATGCGTAACAAAAATAACATTTGACATTATTTTGCCAAACAGGCTTTTTGCCAACAAGTTTAATCTTTTTTGATAGACAAACTTTTTCACAAGTTCCACATCCGATACATTTCTCATCCGCATAAAAATAGTTATTTACTCCTTTAATTTCCACCAAATATTTCATTGCCAAATGGATTATTTTTTCAAACATGAAATTAAGGAAGGGATTATGTGAAATAGACACACCATCCAAATCATTTTCTCTGCTTACTTCATTATTTTGAACAATATTTTGAATACCATCAACCCGGGTTTGGATTGTTATTCCCATTTCTTCTACCTCTTCTTTGGTGGGACATTTCCAAGCTTCTAATTTTGGATCGTTTGAAAGCACAGTTATAGAAAAATATGAATCCAAACCCTTTCCTTTTTTTTTTAAAATGTTGTCTATTATTGTAAACCCATTGTGGATAGTTCCACCACGTGTTGCTATGGCAAAAAGATATTTAGCAGATGAGACCTCCAACTTCTTAATAAATTTTTTTACAGGAACCGGGAGAGTCATGCCATGAATCGGAAAAACAAAGCCAACTGTTTCTGCGTTGGTTTTTGCAATGTCCTTACTTAAAAGACTTACAATTGGAATAAGTCTTGTTTCTGGAATTCGTTTTTGCAGCTCTCTTGCTACATGTAAAGAATTTCCAGCTCCGGAAAAATAATAAATTTCTGTACTCATAATGTATTAAATAAATTGAACATTATATAAATATTCGTTTTCGTAACAGAAAACATCATCTTGTCCCTCATCAAATAAAGAAAAAAATCAAATTTATTCCTCTTTTAGAAAGCCTATTGTCAGTATTCATCTTAGAAAAATATTTTTTGAATTGCGTATAACGTTTGCGGGTTTGCGAAGTGCAAAAAGCATTTAGCAAACGCGCTGTTAGGTGCAGTAGCAATCTTTTACTTCTTGATAGCCAGGGTGACCCCATCTCCAATGGGAAGTATTGTACTTTCCAATTCTGGGTTGTTCGCGACCAGATGGTTAAATTCTTCTATAGGTGGAATTAAATGATGCCATTCAGGGTCAAGATCGATGACTGGAAAGAGCGTATCTTCTGCTACCAACAGTCCGCCTTGTTTCAAGAGGCGAATACAGTCTGGCAACAAACGTGGATACAACCGTTTATCCACATCTTGAAAGATTAAGTCGAAATCTCCTTGGAGTTGCGGAATTAACACTTGTGCGTCACCAATCTGTAATTCTATGAAGTCCGCTACTCCAGCACGCTTAAAATTCGTTTGTGCCTGACTAGCAACTTTTTCATCAAATTCAATTGTGATGATCTTCCCATCATATTTTTTAACGACTTGTGCCATAGAAGTCGTGGAATATCCAATGCTCGTACCAATTTCAAGCACCCTTCGCGCACAAGTCAACTGCAGAAGCAATCTCAATAACATGGCTACATCATCATCTACAACTGGGACAAAATCTTTCAATTCTGTTGATGATTCATATTTGCTTCGAGTGAGACTTGTTTTGTTTGCGTACAGGTCTGCGATGTATTTGTTGATCGTTTCAAAGTTCATCGTTTGCTTCCTCCTTCTTTGCTATTGCACCTAACGGTGGTGGTATGTTTTAGTTGCCGATTTCGGAGCTATTCTCTTCAAAGTTACGATGAACTTGAAGCGGGCTACAAGCCATGAATTTACTGCTGTCTCGGCAATTAAATATACCACGTGTTGTGCGTTCGTGCTTTTCATATTCATCGTTCTCAAAGAATAATTTTAAGCATATTTCTACAAATCTGTCAGTCATTATTTTTCCCTAATTTTTCAATTGTCAGTCCTAATAATCCACCTAAAATGGTTGTCATTATTGCAATTGGTATCAATGAGGTTGGTTCTTGCCAAGCAATAATGATGGAACATGGAAGCAAAACCAAATATGCAATTACAATTCCTTTTAGTATTCTATTCATTTTTAAATCGACTGATGCAATGAAGAATCCAACTACAATCCACATTGTGAAAGCAGATATATTTGCATCCCAGGTCAAGTCCTGAATTATCATTGGAATTACATCAAGAATTCCTGCAACTGTTCCCAAAATTATTCCGAGTAATTTTTTATTTATTTTCATATCTTTTTATTTTATAATTTCCTGAAAAATCTTTTTCTGGTCATCTTGATTTAACTTTTTCATTCCATCTGTAATTATCCATATAGTATCTTTACTTGAATTAGCTTTAGCCCACTTTGTCAGGAATGATGCTACTTCCTCTGGATTTTTTTTTGTAATTTCTCTTAAAATCCAAGAGATTGCTTTCTTTATGTCTTTCTCTTTATCCTGCATCACCGTATCAAGAATCATAAAAACTCTATTAGAAACTTTTACTCTTTTGTATCCTCTTAAAGTCACAACTGAAAAACGTTTTATCCATTTATTCTGGCTCTTAATCCATTTTTCTGAAAGAGGCAAAACAAGTGCGGGATTGGAATATACTATTGGTTCTATCGCATACATAGCAAGGCTATCACAAACTGACCAATTATCAATATCTGTTAATACAGAAGCAACAAAGTCCAAACAAATTTTTGGATTCTTTTGGCCAAATTTCTCTAAACTTTTTCCAGTTATTTGTTTTGCTTCATAAGAACTTTCAGCCCAAATATCTTCTAATAATCCTTCCGCTTTTTCTGGTTCTCTCTGGATGAATTTATCAATTTCTGAAGCTATTACCCATAATACGGGCTTAGGAACACCATAATATTTTCCCGTGTTCGGAATAATTCTCTTGTAATTTTTAGTCGCTTCTGTATCTACATAAGATTTCAGAAGATTTTGCAGTCTTATTGTAAATTCTTTTTGTTTCCCTGCTTTCTCAAGCAGTTCCATTGTTTTTTTTTGAATTAACACTTTATCCATATTTCAATTATCCTTTTTTCATGTTAGTTTCCTTTTTTCAGCATGACGCACAACGTTTCGCAGCTATGCCCTGTAGCCGACATAGCGTACCTGCCAGTACGACATACTTCACACTTCATGCGGCACTCAAAAGTTTCAAATTGCTCTATCATAGGCTATTGGGCATAGGTGCTGTTAGCGGTATGTGCTTCTTTTTTATATCAATATTATTTGTTCTATAATTTCCTTATATTAAATTCCAAATATTATCTGGTCTAATTTAGGATATATCAAACTGATTAATATTGACAAAAGGCATATCATAGACACAAATATTTTTTTTTGCTTAAAATTGTCTGGAAACTTAAAGGTTTTGTAAAATCTAGTAATCATGAAAATGAAAAGGGATAGAAGCAACAGCATTATTATTTCTCTGATGAACACGTTGTTAGTTATTCTTAATGCTATATTCCCTTCATCGCTTACTCCATTTAGGTCAGTCTTAAACGAAGTCAAAATCCCTATTATTGTTGGTAAGATTCTTCCTGTTGCATTGATAAGTCCTAATACTAATAGCCAAACAGACTCACGAAACTTTGTTAATAAAAGATAAGAAATTAAAGCAAGTAGAATAGTCAATATTGGTCCTCCAAACAAGGATTTTAAAAAGATGCCTTCCGTTAAATGCTCGGGATTAACAAGGTTTGCCCTTTGTAAACTCATCCAACTGTCCATGGCATTGAGTTCATAAATAAGCCAATGTCCCGTTTCATGTAAAAAAATTGAAATTGGAACAAGTATTACAATGATAATGATTGTTTTAATCCAAATGTTTTTCATGTCTGTTTCCTCCATTCATTAAAAATAGTTAGTTTTATAATATTTTTCGTTTTTTCTTAGCATTACCGCTAACTACTTCCTAAACGACATATTACGTTTAGCATGCCATATTAGGGTTATATGC
>JACNFI010000077.1 GCA_014384665.1 Candidatus Cloacimonadota bacterium | reverse complement strand
TAACATCTCGTTTATGCAAACGCCACAAAACGCAATTGAGATACTTACTTTACAATTGAGTCCTCAAATGAGGACTCCAATGTATCGCAGAGTTACAGCTTTAATTTATTTTTTGATTATTATTCTTCATTTTTAATTGCTTGAATTTCTTTATCTTTTAAGAATCTCCATTTTCCTTCTTCTAAATTTCCTAATTGAATCTTTCCGACTTGAACTCTTTTGAGGAATTTGACTTCGCTTCCAACCGCTTTTATCATTCTTCTGATTTGTCTTTTTTTCCCCTCATAAATTGTTATTCTAAATTTAGAAATGTCTTGCAATTTATTATAACTTTTTAGAAATACTTTTGCCGGTAAAGTTTTGCCATCATTTAGCAAAACCCCTTTTCGCAGACTATTTAGTTGATTTTTTGAAATTTTGCCTTTCACTTTTACAATGTAAATTTTTGGGATTTTCTTTTTGGGATGAGTTACATTATTTGCAAAATTTCCATCATTTGTAAGGATTAGTAAACCGCAGCTGGATTTGTCTAATCTGCCAATAGAAAAGATTCTCACTGAAAATTTTGGGAGTAATTCAAAAACTGTTTTGCGTTGAAATGGGTCAGATGAAGTAACTAAGTATCCTTCAGGTTTGTTTAAAATAAGATAAATTTTTTGTTCTGGAAATTCCAGCAATTTATTTTCAAAAATTATTTCATCTTTTTCAGGATTAATATCAGTTGCTAAATTAGTTATTACTTTTCCATTGATTTTTATTTTTCCATCAAGAATAAATTTTTCACAAGAGCGTCTTGAGCCCAAACCTGCTTGAGCAAGGAACTTATTTATTCGCATTTTGAACAGTTATTATATCTACCATTGTTCAACTGTGTTGCTTAAAATAATATCACCAAGCTCATCAATAATGTTTCTGCATGCACCCATTTCAGTATAGACCTCAATGTCATTTTCACTTTCATCTTCGGGTTTATTTTCAGGATTACCATAAATAGACCTTAATGTCAAATCCTGAGTTTCCCAGATTGTATTGTCTTTTACAAGGTCTTTAACCTTTATTGAGAAATGAATGGTAATTTGCCATTCCTTGGGCTCTTCCTGCATATCATAAGAAAATACTGTCTTATCATACGATATTATTGTGCCAGTAACATCCATATCTGCATTATCACCCATAACTTCTAATAGATTATCTGCGATAAAATATTCTGTAAGATATGTAGTAATCAATTCAGGAAGGGAATACTGTTCTGAGTCATTTTCAAATTCTGAAATCATTACGGTTTTCAGATGTGGATTTGAACGAGTATAGAATGAATAAGCTCCACAACCGCAAAAATAGTAGCAAATAATGATGATAAACCAATAATATCTTTTCATTTTTCACACTCCTAACTTTTTAAAAATATTATCTATGATTATTTGTCAAGGAATAAAGTAAAAAAAAGATTGACTAAAAATTTTACCAGTTTATTTTTTTTAATGGAGGCTATATGAAAAAGGATCAAATATTAACCTTGCAGGAAGTTGCAGAGATGCTTAATGTATCTCCGGAAACCGTATTAAACCTACTTTCTCAAAAAGAGATTAAAGGGAAGAGGATTGGCAATCAATGGCGATTTATGAGAGGCAATATTGAAGAATGGTTCGCCAAACAGGAAAAGCCAAATGTTGAGAAGATTGCTCACGAAAATGTAGTCAGTCGTTTTTTTTCTTTTATTAATAGCGATTTTATTCAGATGGATTTGCATGGGGATAATCGTTTTGAGATTCTTGCTAATATGGTTCAATTTGCAAAGAAAAATGGGGTTTGCACGAAAACTAGCTGGCTTTATGAAATGCTAAACAAAAGGGAAGAATTGATTTCAACCGGTATTGGAAATGGCATTGCATTTCTTCATCCGAGAAAAATTTATCCAGAAAAAATTAGTTTCTCCGGCGTTTTGCTTGGCATTTCCAGAGAAGAAATCAATTTCAGAGCTCTGGATAATTGTCCCGTAAATTTGTTCTTTCTTATACTTATGAAATCAGAGCAACAGCACCTTTTTACTCTTTCTTATCTCAGCCAATTGTTTCGTGATGAAAGCCAAAAAGACAGAATTATGAGTGCAAAAACCAAAAAAGCAATCCTTGAATTGTTAACATTAAAAATTAAATAGCAAAACCTGTAGGGAATATTTCTTGAACAAACTAATTACAATCGTTGATGACGAACCAGACATAGTTGAACTCATAAAACATCACTTGAAAAGAGAAAATTACAAAGTAAAAGAGTTCTATGACGGTGAAAGTCTGCTATCCTATATTGAAACTAATCTTCCAGACCTTATAATCTTAGACTTAATGTTACCTCAAATAGACGGGTTAGAAATTTGTAGGATTCTTAAGCGCAATGAGAGAACTTTTTTAATTCCAATAATAATGCTTACAGCTAAAGGAACCGAAACGGATAAAGTTGTCGGCTTAGAATTAGGAGCTGATGATTATATAGTGAAACCTTTCAGCCCAAGAGAACTTATTGCGCGTGTAAAGGCAGTTTTAAGGAGAACAGAAGCAAGAACAGATAAGACAAGGATAATCAAAAGAAATAATTTGATGATAGATTTGGCAAAGTATAAAGTAACAATCAAAGGCAAGGAAATTAATCTAACAACTACAGAATTCAAACTCCTCTCAATTCTTGCAGGAAAACCCGGTTGGGTGTTTTCCCGAAATAAACTCCTTGATAAATTATGGGGAGAAGATAAAATCGTCCTTGATAGAACTATTGATGTTCATATTACACAACTCCGAAAAAAACTGGGTGAGTGTGGGAAATTAGTTAAATCAGTAAGAGGAATTGGCTATAAATTTGGAGAATAGAATGAGACGAATGGGAATAATGTGGAAACAGTTTTTAAGATACTTTTTTATCATTGTGATAACCGCTTCTCTTATTGTGTTTCTTGCTTCAAGAGAAATAAAGAAGCACTACCTGACAACATTAGAATCCAATCTTGAACATCAGGCTGAATTGGTTAAAAGAATGGTAACGGATTTAATGACTTCCGAAGATGTTAAAGAAATTGATGCTCTTGTTAAAGTGATTGGGAAAAAGATAAATACCAGAATTACTATTATAAAAAAGGATGGTATGGTTATTGGAGATTCAGAAAAAGACCCATACAAAATGGAAAACCATAGCACAAGACCTGAGATTATTCAGGCATTGCAAGACACAGTAGGGTCAAAGATACGATATAGTTCAACAGTCAAAGAGAATATGTTGTATGTCGCTATTCCAATTAAAGAAAATGATAAAATGTTAGGAGTTGTCAGAACAAGTTCTTTTATCCCAGAGATTAAAAAAAGCCTTGGTACAATTAACCAAAAAATTATTTATTCCGCTATTGTATTAGCAATCTTTGCTTTGTTATTTTCAATTTTTTCATCCCGTCATTTCACAAAACCAATAAAGGAGATAGCCAACGCAGCGGAGAAAATTAAAAATGGAAATTTTGCGACAAGAACATTTACGAAAAGGAAAGATGAATTAGGTGAATTATCTAATGCTCTTAATGAGATGGCACGTGAATTGCAGAGATTATTTACTAACCTGAACTTAGAAAGGGAAGAACTTCAGGCAATTCTCTCTTCAATGGTAGAAGGTTTGGTGGTTATCAATAAAGATGGAAAAATCGTTTTGTCAAACAAACAATTCCTGGATATCATAAATGTTTTCAACGGTAAACAAATTATTGAAAAAACATATTGGGAAATTTTTCAAAATATAGAAATTAACAATTTTATAAAATCAATATTTCAGGATGGTAGGGCGAAAATTTGCGAAGTTCGGCTTGGCGAGAATATCTATTTAGTAAGTGGATGTTTAACATCAGATACTATAGAAAAAAAATTGATAATTGTTTTGCATAATATTACTGAAATTAAACAGGTAGAAAAAGTAAAAGCCGATTTTATCGCTAATGTGGCGCATGAATTGAAAACTCCTTTAACAAGTATAAAAGGATACACTGAAACACTTGAGCATGAATTAGTCTCCACATTTGCAGCAACAAAACAACTCCATTTCCTGAAAATAATTAAAAGGAACACAGACAGGCTAATAAATATCGTATCAGACCTGCTTATACTTTCCAATCTTGAGAGTAATCAGCAAAGTATGGAGATAAAAAAGGTTGCTCTGAAAGAGATAATTGCAGATACGGTGAAAATCTTTGATGAACAATTAAAAGAGAAAAAATTAACTTTAGATATAAATGTCTCTCAAAAAATTCCCAAAGTGAATGCAGACCCATTTTTAATTGAACAAATGCTGATAAATCTGATAGACAACGCAATTAAATATACGGAAAAAGGAATTATTACTTTAAAGGTTTATCAAATTAGCGATGAAATAATAATCCAGGTACAAGATACGGGAATTGGAATTCCAGGTAAGGATATTTTAAGAATATTTGAGCGATTCTATGTGGTGGATAAGTCGCGTTCCAGAGAGTTTGGAGGAACTGGCTTGGGACTTTCTATCGTAAAACATATTGTGCTTGCTCATAAAGGTAAAATAGATGTAGAAAGCGAGATTGGAAAAGGTTCAAAATTTATTATAACTTTTCCTTATTATGGAGTAGGCGAGTCTCTCGCCTTATAGAGCCGACGGAGTTCCACCAAAATAAGGGTGGACAGGCTGGCTACTCCAAAATGCATTTTCAGATGAAAGAAGAAATCATTAAAGAAAACATTCCACTTGTAAAAAGCATCGCAAATAGATATAAAAATTATGGTGTTCCATTGGAAGATTTAATTCAGGATGGACTTATTGGCTTGTGGGAATCCATTGAAAAATTTGATCCAAAGAAAGGTGCAAAGTTCTCTACTTATGCGGTATATTGGATAAAAAAAAGAATATTAGAAGCATTGGAAAAAGAAAAAAAGACATCATTAAATGCTTTACCTCTGAATGAAAATATAAAAATCTCAAAAGCTAAAAATAAACCTACTACCGAAAACATCGAATATAATCAAAAAACATTCGTCATCCCTGAAGATTTTCCAGAACTGGAAAGAAAGGTTCTTACCTTACTTTATGGATTGGCTGATAATAATTCTTATGACTTATCTCAAATATCTAAAATATTAAATTCTCCAAGAGAAAAAGTAAGACAGATAAAAGAAAAAGGGATCCGACGATTGAAAAAAATTCAAAAACATAAATCGGTCTAAATTAGACCTAATATACTTCCATTGTTTGCTCACAACCCTCTGGTATTTCTACCAGAGGGTTTTTTTATCTTAACACAAAATTAACACAATCCTTCTACGGAATTAATATTCTTGAAGTATAATTAAATAAAAAATAGGCCTAATAGAAAAAAGTGGTTGCTAAAATTATAGTTAACTATCTATAAGGCAACTATTTAAGTATGTAAAATTAATTAAGGAAATAAAAATAACTTAAAAAAGGTCAGAATGACACAGATACATTTATTAAAAGTTAAAAATAAATAAGATAGAATAGTAATTTATGGATAAGTCTAAAATATTGCCCACAATCCACACCACTATTAGATTGAGACGAATTGAGGGTCTCAAATTAAGGCGTGGATTGTGGACAAATTTCTTAACAACTTATCCACAAATTACTGAACGAAAAACAATAAATAATTGTCAAAATAGCAACCACTTTTTTCTATTACACCAAAAAATATGAGTTCTGCAAAATATGGGAAATTCGCCTAACTTGTCATTCCTGTGTAAGCTTGTCCTCAACTTGATTGGGGACGGGAATCCAGTAGAAATACTTGTCCTCACGAAAGTGGGGAAAGGTTTGTGGAT
>JACNFI010000076.1 GCA_014384665.1 Candidatus Cloacimonadota bacterium | reverse complement strand
TTATTTGATTCCCCTCTAATAAGAGGGGAAAAATTCTCCAAAGGAGAATTAGGGGTGTGTTATTTTCATGTTCCTTTCAGACTCGGCCAGTCTCCCGATATATCCATTCTCCGTAGTACTACGAAGGATGAATCGGGAGCCCCAACAGGCGCCCAGACGGGTGCGTTCCCGACAAGTCGGGATTGACATGAATGTTTCATTTTATCTTTCTTTATTTTTTGACAACTTAAAAAAACCTTTTAATTTTTAGCAAGTATTTTCTTTTTTACTTATCAATTTCATCCCACTCATTTTTATCATTTGAGTATAAATCCTTATATTCAATCATTTCCCCGTTTTCATTATGTAGTTGTCCACAAATTGGGCATTCATAGACAGTGATTCCGTTTATTTTTGTCTTTATAAGTATTGCTGTGCAGACTTGGCAAGATAACGATTTACTCATGTTTTATTCGCCTTTCTTACTTTAATATGCTGACAAACATACAAAAGGTGTCATTCACAATTACTCTCAGTGTCATTTACACTCCTCTCAGTGTCATTCCCGCTCTTTCTCCGCTGTCATTCCCGCGGACGCGGGAATCCAGTCTTTAAAACCAATCTTTTGATAAATCCTTCCATTCAGGATTGTCTTTTTCAATAAGCTCAATTTTCCACTTTCTATACCATTTTTTTAATTGCTTTTCTCTTTGAATAGCAAATCTAATGTCATTTGTTGTTTCAAAGTGAACAAGTTTATCAACATTATATTTCTTTGCAAAGCCATCAATGAGTTTATTTTTATGCTCATACATTCTTCTTTCTAAATTGTTGGTTACTCCAATGTATAATGTTCCATTTCTTTTGCTTGCTAAAATATAAACATAGTATGTTTTATCCATTGGATAATCCTCAAGATAATTTTCTTATGGATTCCCGCGTTCGCGGGAATGACAGAGGAGGTGGATTCCCACTGGAGTTTATATTCAACTTGATGGAGTATGGAAATGACAGCGGGGGGTATTATGAAATTGCCCACAAATAGGACATTCATAAACGGTAACTCCATTTATTTTTGTTTTTATAAGTATTGCTGTGCAGACTTGGCAGGATAATGATTTGTTCATGTTTTATTTACCTTTCCTATTTGAAATGTCGTATAATGTTCCCGCATGGGGCGGAATCGGTACAATTCATCAACCCAAATGAACAATAAAAGGTTTGAACCGTAAGATACAGACCGATACGAACGGCAAACCCCAAGAGCCGATGCATTGTTATACGAATTAATCATAAATTGAGTAACCTGTAAGTAAATGTTTTGGTTTAAAAATTAATATTTTATCTTTTTTCAAATTTTTATCATATTCTTCAGAATTAATTACTTGAATGTATTTATTAATGATTGATTCATTGCTAGCAACAATCCAATCTCTTGCTTGTAATACAGCTTGTTTATTGATAATTTCAGTAATGTCTTTATCTTCATTACATAACTCAATTTTTGAAACTCCTAATTCACTCTTTTGTATGAAAACCACCATTTTACTTGATGCTATGTAAACCTTGCTTTCACCTGAATCAATTACTGGACGATCAGAGAGAACTAAATCTGGATTTGAAAGATGCGTAACGAATAATTGTGCTGGCATTATTTTATGCGTCTGATCATTTATTACATGAATGAGATTTTTCAACACAATTTTATCTATATTAGAATCAGGTTCTAATGAAATTTTTTCAACAACACTTGAACTTTTTATCAGGAATTCTTTAATTTTATTTATTTGGTACCTCGATCGATATTCTAAGCCAATAAGTGCTAGAACTGAAAGTGAAAAAGTATTAAGGTTAATTATAACATTATGATTTTTAAATAATTCTAACTTTTTAATAAAATCTGTCAAATTAGCCTCTTGACCCGAAAACCAACGTTCTACAGAAGTTAATCGTATTTGATTAATTTCAGGAACATATAAATGGTTTTTTACTGCGAAAGAGAATTTCCTTTTATCTTTAGCTGATGCAAAAAATTTCTTTTTCTTTTTTATATTATAAACATATACACCTGTTTTTTTCTCACTTTCAGTAACCCAGTTTTTTATTATTGTTATTGGCATATAATGGTTTCTTTTATACTGCATTTATTCTCCCTTGATTATTTTCATATAACTTATATATCCCCGACAAAAATGTAGTATATTTCTAATTTAGAATTATTCATTTTTTTAACTTTTGATATTTTCTTTTTAAGCAATTTATCTTCATCACCATTTTAATTCCTTATTTAAAATCAGAACTTTTACATAATAAAGTGATATAGTTTTACTAATCATAAAATATGCTTTTTAAATATTAACTTCAACAATCTGTAAAGTATCCTGACCTAAAATATCTACTATTCTGACAGCAACTTTATATTTGCCGGATTTTTCATAAGTGTGTTTTGCTGAAATGAATTCTAATTTGTTATTCTTTTTTGTTCTAAAAGACTGCCATTCATTTTAAAATATGTAATTTCCATTTTTTTTTGCGTCTAAACAAACCTTTCAATTTTTAGCAAGTATTTTCTTTTCTACTTATCAATTTCATCCCACTCATTTTTATTTTTTGCTTACAAATCCTTATATTCAATCATTTCCCCATTTTCATTATGCAGTTGCCCACATATAGGGCATTCATAAACAGTGATTCCATTAATTTCTGTTTTAATAAGTATTGCTTTGCAGACTTGGCAGGATAATGTTTTTTCATCTTAATAATTATAATGTTTTTTCAAATAATATTTTCCTTTTTCAGAAATTTCCCACAAACCTCTTGGGGAATTTGAAAGTAATAATCCTTCTTTAACCATTCGTAATCTTTGAAATTGAACCATTTTTTCCCATCTTTTAGTAAATCCATCTGAAAGAACTTCCATATCAGCATCATTAAATTGTGATTTCATTCTTCTACCAATAATTTTTTCTACTTCTTTTCCATAGTACCGACCATCATGTTCTGAAAGAACTGTTAGAATTGGTAATCGATATTCTTTACCTGGAATATGTTCTTGACCTTTAGTAATTTTAGTCCATTTTTTCCCAGCAATCTTATTTTCTGTTTTTTCTACTTTAGGATATAAAAAAGGTTTTGGAACTTGTAATTCCGATAAGATTAAATTACTTTTATTTTTTGATAGGAAATTTTCTATTTGTTCATCAGTTGCTTTATATCCGCAAAGTTTCTCAGTTGTCTCATTTAACAAGTCAACTAGAAGTCCATCAGTTTCAGAAATTATTTTATTCCAAGCCTTTTTAATAGTTGATTGAACAATGTTTTTCTTTTTCTGACTTGTGTATATTGCTTCTGCATTTATTATTGCTTGTCCTGATGAAACATTTTCTATAGAAATGAAATCAATAAATCTATCAGCAACATTTTCAGATTCTTGTTGATGTAAGTCTATTGAGTAGAATTTTCTTTGTTCCCAACTACCTTCATTTAGTGGAAGATAAAACCACCATGTAATACCATTGGTTAAAACTGACAGTTTGACACCTTCCTGAAAAGAATAATTGAGCAACTGAGCTTGATGATTTTCTAAATCTTCACTAATTTTTTTTACTTCTATGAAAACCTTGTTGCTATTATTAATTCTCAAAGAATAATCAACTCTTTGAGAACCTACAGAATACTCTGGAGTTACTTCAGAAATATTAAAAGTATCCCAACCGAGTAAACTTAGCAATCTCAGTACAATCGCTTGTTTTGTAGCAGCTTCATCAAATGTTTCAATCCTTCTATCAGATTTTAAACTTTCAATAAATGATATTATTTTTTCTTTCATTTTTTACTCCATAAAATTAAATAAATCATTAAAATACAAGTATTGCACCTTACAAGACGAGTATTTATTTGGCTTGTCGGGGAATGACTATTAAATTAATTTTATTAATCTTCATAATCTTGATCTTCACTTAATAATTTAAAACCATCTTCTAATCTTTCATTAAATTTATTTCTTTTATATTTTTTCATTTGCTTATCTGTTTTTATGTAACTTCTATGTCTTGTTATTTTTCTATCAACAAAGCCAAATAGGCATATAAGTAATTTTATCTTCTTGGACAAATTTTCCATCGTATAATATATAACCCTTTTTAATTTCCGGATATTCAAGAATAAATTCTTTTAGATTATTTATATTTACTTTTTTAGATTTCACTTCAATTGGGATCAATTCAGTTCCTTTTTCAATAATGAAGTCAATTTCTTTATTATTCTTTGTTCGCCAGAAATGGAGTTTTGAACCCAAATAGACTTTTTTAGATAATTCGCAAAAGACAAAATTTTCAAGAATTGCTCCTTTATCAATACGCTCATTTACGGGTTGAAATTGTTGAAGCAAGAAGTTTCTTAACCCTGTATCGATAAAATAAGTTTTAGACATTTTCTTTATTTCATTAATTTTATTACGATGGAAAGGTTGTATTGTGCCGATAATAAAAGTACTTTCCAATATGTTAATGTATTTCTGACAAAAGTAATGGGATAGCTTCACATCATTACTTATATTATTTATATTCATTAAAGAACCACAGGAAAGTGCCAATCGTTTTACTAATTTATTGAAACCGACAATATCTTCTATTAAGTTCAAGTTTTGAATATCCTTTGTAAGATATGTATTTGTAATTTCATCTAAAAAAGCAAGTTTCTTTTTCTTTGAGTTAGCGAGAACAACTTCAGGATAACCACCGAATATAAGAAACTCATCAAGCAGTATTCTTAATTCCTTATGATGTGTAGATATAGGGTCGTTTTCAATGGTTTGAAAGTTTTCTGAAACTAATTTACTCCAGTTATCATATCCTTTAAAAAGGAGGAATTCAGAAAAGTTAAGTGGATATAGATGAAAAACAAATTTTCTTCCAACAAGAGAATCACTGAATTGTAATTTTATTTGAGCAATTGATGAACCGCTTAAGATCAGTTTAAAACTATCTGAATGATGGTCAACCATAATCTTGATAAATGATGCAAAATCTTTTAGATATTGAATTTCATCAATCATAATAACATTTTTCTGATTGATGTTACCACCCGACTGAATGAAATATTTTATAAAATAATCCGTACCTTGCGAAAATGCTTCTCTGTCGGAAATTCGTTCAAGATCATAATAGTATATTGGATTATCTGAAATTGATTGTTTTAATAATTTGAGAAGTGTTGTTTTGCCTGACCTTCTGGGACCTAAAATAAATATTGCTTGAGGTTCATCAAGGAAGGGTTCTATCTCTATTTCTAAATTTCTATTAAACATAATTTATCCCGATATTCATATTTTTTTCATAACATTTTACACTACCCAAAATTTGTCATTCTCGAAACCTGATTTATCAGGTTGAAGAATCTATTAACTTATTTGAATATCTATAATTAGAGATTCTTCACTACACTTCGTTCCGTTCAGAATGACAATTATTTTTTTTATTTTCACACCTCTTTTTATAAAATTTCTGAATGATCCACAAGTAACATCTCTTATCTCTTCCATTTCTTACCTTTCATATTTTTTTCATAACATTTTACACTACTTATTTTAATTTAGCGCATATTCGCGAATTACAATTGAGGAAATTTATTAAGCGGTATTAAAAAATGTCAAGATTATTTCAAAATATATTTAAAAAAAGTTGAAACTTTTTTGAAATCCATTTGAAAAAAGTCTAAACTATTTCTAAAAATTTACAGAACAAATCTGCAATTTAAAATTCAAACAGTCATTACAATCAGGGACTCAGATATATCGGAGCGTTATAACCTTAGTACTTATACAACACCGTAAAATTGAAATTTACTTTATCCTCCGCAGGAATTTT
>JACNFI010000075.1 GCA_014384665.1 Candidatus Cloacimonadota bacterium | reverse complement strand
CTTGCAAAAGTCCAAATAAACCCCTCTGGCTTTTCTACAATATGTCCTGTATTGTCCGAAGGATCTGCCTTCGGCATGATAAGCAACCTCATCTACACAGGCTTTATGAACCTGAGAAACTTTTTCTAAATAAACTTCCATCAATCTTGATAACTCCTTTTTATTACTACGGTAAACTGTAGATACCGATATCCCCAACAATTTACTGGTAGAAACATTATCTAATAATTTTGTATACTGAATAATCACTTTACCTATGCTTTTAGAATAACGACTCTTTCCATTACTTATACTCTGCTGCTCTGTTAATACCCCACAGTTAGGGCAATCAAAGCGATATATCTTAACACGAGCATAAACAGAACGACAGAGAATACTCCCAATGTAAATCATCCGATATGATGTGTCATAATGATAACTATTGCCTGATAATCCACATCTAGAACACCTGCTCTCAAATATTTGTTCTACCTCAATGATAATTTTCTTATTATCATTAGAAAAATGAATATCTTTTGCATAATAACCTTGCACATTAAATAATACTTCCATTATTTTGGTTCCTATTGAAACTGACATAGGGCTATCCTTTCTTTTGCTTTTTTTACAAAAATAGCCCTTGCCAGTTTCATGTTAAGTTTTATCTACCCATAGTTTTTGAAAAAGAACCTAAAAAATGATTATGAAACTACTTTTAGTTTAATGGAAAAATACGTCAATGTAGGGATAATTAAAAAGAATAATCTATTTGTCGATGATTATGGAGTAATCTTCAATAAATATACTTTCAATAAGAATGATGTTTACTTCAATTATCTTCCCTGGGATGATTTTCTTGTACAGGCTATCAGAATCAGCCATGACGGATATGTTAGCAACTGCTTTGATATGTTTTTCTCAGAATATCCTGAAAGGGCTATTGGGAATGTACGAACGCAATCCATTAGAGAAATTCTACAATATGATATTCCGTTGTTAGCAGCAGTTAATCTGTAAGCCCTTCTACTCACAAAATTTATTAAAGGAACTAAACTTCCTAAGAATACAACTTTTTTAACACCCCAACTCGCTCCTCATCATACCTGCAAATCTTTCTAAACTCACAGTAATTACAATGTGCTTTATCTCGTTCTAATAATGTATAATGAAACTCGCCAGAATTTACCTTTCTATCAAGTTCCTTTATTGCTGAAATAATGTTATTGAAAGCAATCCCATTTTTGTCAGTCCCCTCCCCGATTGAATTGGGAATAATTGAGGATTTATCAACAATCAATATATGTCTTTTCCGACTTTTAATATCAATTTCAGAAATATCTCCAAGGAAGGCAGATGGTTCTCCGTCAATCAGATTCCAGAATGCACAAATTACAACTCCGTTTGCGAATTCATCTTTACATTTCAGATAATAAATTGGAAGCTGAAATTCAATATTCTCTTTTATAAGATTAAATGTATCTTTCCCGGTTTTATAATCATAAATAATATATTTATCCCCTGCAGGGGATTTATTATCCTTGAATTTATCTATTCTGTCAATCCTTCCGCTTATGTAGATTTTTTTGCCATTCCTATCTATAATAATGAAATTATCATCATCTATGCCAAAAGATTTTTCAAATTCAATTGGTTGAAATTTCTGATATGTTGGAAAATCCACTTCCAAGAAATTTCGTAAAATACCATTTTGGTTGTTACCATCCAATCCAGATATATACTTTTCATACTCTTTTCTTATGAGCAAATTATTCATATCATAATGAAGAGTTTTGATTTGCTTTTCAACTTTTTGTTTCATCAATATAAATGCCTGTTGTAAGGTTTTATCAAATCCACCATCTTTTCCAAAATCTTCAAGAACCTTATGAACAAATATCCCCCAATCTCGTCTTTCAAATTCAATCCCGATTTTTTTCAATTCTGTAAGAGAAATTATGTTCTGGAAAAGGTATTTCATCGGGCATCGTGCTAATAGGTTGAGGTCGCTTGCATTATAATGGTCTATTTGCTCCTTGAAGTTATCTATCTTGCCCTCAAAAATTGACAATGGTTTATTCTCAATCTGATATGCTCTTGTTGAGATATTTTCTAATATTGGATTATTCTGAAAAATACATTTTTTATTATGTTTGATCAAACTTTGAAAATATTCTCTTCTACTGATAATTTTCACTTTTCTATCAATTTCAATTTCTTGAGTTGCTTTCAGAAAAGCAGATTTTTGCAATTGATTCCCATCCTCATCTTTTTCTGGATATGAGAAGGTTATTTCGTCATAATTTTCCTGCCAATGTGTAAATAGTTTTTGTTTTAATGTTCTTCTATCAATATCTAATTCTGGAATAAGGAAATTCCTTTTTAAACTTCCCGGAAATATTTCTTCAGCCATACCTAATATGAAAGCATATTTTGCTTTGTGATTTATACTTTCCCAGGCTCCCAATACATTTACTCCTATGTATTCGTCAGACACCTTATATTCCGTAATTTCACACCAATCCCTGAAATCTTCGTAAAATTGTTGAAAATTAATTTTGTTTATATTTAGTTTTTCATAACTTTTAACTAAATCCTCAAAAAGTTCTAAAATTATTTTATAAGATTTTTGATTCTCTTTGTAAAATAGATATTGTTTATTATTATTTTCAAGATGTTTGTATATTTCAAATTTATCTAAAATTTCTTTGACTTTTTCAAAAAAATATTTAGGTTCTCTTTTTTTATTTATAGAAAAAATAAAGAATTTATTTATTAAATCCGCAAGTGTGTGCCTAGAATTAATTTCATTTTCCTCAATAGAATAGTCTGAAATTCTATCAGGATTTTTGATTAATTTTTCCAAACTTGATAGATTATTTCTTCTAACAATAGAATCTATCAACGAAATATTTATGGGAAGGAATAGAAAATCACCTGCATTCCACATCCTTGATTCACAATTGACAAATGAATTATTAAACAATTTATAAATGTTTTCAAATGAGAATGGGTCAAAAATGAGTTTAAAAATGCTGTCAAAAAGTATGTAAACAGGACTCGATTTTAGTTTTTTCCCTTTTGTAGTTTTAAATTTTATTCCATATTGCGGGAAAACACTTTCTAAAATAGGGAAGTATCTTTCATAGTCAGTAAGAATGATATTGATTTCATTTATTAGAAATCCATTTTTTAATAATTCATAAACTTTTGTTGCAGTAAATGTAATTTCATTATGAATATTCAAATGCTTAATATATGATATAGATGCTTTTTCGTTGACTGTGAATTTAACGACCTTGGAAGGTCGTTCTACCTTTTTTGAAGATAGAGTAATAAATGATCTGGCATTATTTTTTATGAAGTTTGTCATTCTTTTCCATATTGGAAAATCATCAAAATAGAATTCTCCTAATAATTGAAAGTCAGTTTTTGAAACCACTTCTGGATTTGTAAGTAAAGAATAATAAATATCATATTTATCTTGCAGATTATGTTTTTTTAAATAATTTTTATATGAATTGTAAAGTGTCACAAAAAGATGTTCGGGTTTGGATAAATTCTTATCATTAAGATAAAACATTTCAATTGCTTGCTCAAGAGCATCAACTAAACCGGGTAGATTTGTAATATCACCTTCTTTGTAATCATTTATTACTTTCTTTATTATCAAATATTTTGATTTTCTATCTATCAGATTTGGTAAAGTATTCTGAAATATATTGATTAGATAATCTTGAAGCTGAAAAGCTTTGACAAAAGGATTGAGAATCCTGGCATTTATTTTTTTTGCCATACTTTGAGTGGGAGTGAGTATTACAAGATTTTTCCCTTCATATTCAGAAATATGCAAGGGTTGTGCAGAGAATTTGACTGTTTCTAGAAAGGATTCAGGAAGTGAAGATTTTATATTATTTTCAATAATATCTTCTAATATTTCATCCTTGCTTGGCTCAATGTGTTGGAATTTGTTAAGATAAGAATAGTAAATTCTTGCTGAAGAGACATTTATTTCAAATCTCTTTTTAAGGAGATAAATATACAACTGAATCTGGAGGTCATATTGATGAAAATTTGTTATTGCTTTAGGTGAATTGCCTTTATTTGTTTTATAGTCAATTAAGTGCCATTTTGAATTTCTATCCTGATATAATAGGTCAATCTTAGCAGAAATATTTGTGAATATTCCATCCTTGAATTTGTTTAGATATTCCACTTCAAATTCAGGTAATAATGTATAAACTGATTTTTGGTTTATTATTTTATTTATTTCTGAATTACACACATTTTGCAGATGCAAGTTGAGTTCTGAAATGTATTTCTCAGGCTTTTCCAATTTCAATGAGTATTTTAAGTAATTCATAATTTGATCTTGATTCTTTTCGTTTATCTCAAGAATTCCTAATTGAAGTAGATAATGAAAAGCAGTTCCAAACTTTGCAGGATCAATTGCTGACTGAGTGCTTTCTGCAACTGCCCCTGCTGCTGTTTCTAATCCTGCTCCTGCCGCTGCATCTGCTACTGCATTAACAATGTCTGTTACTGAAAATTTTATTATTTTAGGAAATTGGAGGAATTTATTTTCTGGAGGTTCATAATTAATTTTTCTAACAATTGAATTTGTTTTTTTGTCTAATACTTTTTCAATATTATAAGTCTTAATAGAAACTGGAAGATTATTCTCATATATTGCAAAGTTTTGGATTTGCAAAGGGGAATTTTGAATAATCTCGGGAAAGTCCAAATTTTCAATATCAAAAATATCAATTAGATATTCATACCAGGTTTTTGCTGAATAATCTAAAATATTTTTCTTCTTTATTTTACCTTCTGTCTGGCAAACAAAGCAAAGTATAGATTGTGCACGTGTGCAGGCAACATAGAAAAGTCGTTTCCTTTCTGCAGATTCCTGACCATCAATTTTGGATTTGATCTTATTTAGAGTAACTGTCCTTTTTCCTTTATTGAAATTATCATAGATACTAACTCCCAACTCAAATTTATCATCACACTTTTCAATAAGAAAAGGTTCTGATTTAGAGGACCTCGGCTTGTGAGAAATATCAGGAATTATGACTACTGGAAACTGAAGCCCTTTTGCCTGATGGATTGTCATAATTACTACTTCACTTTCCACAGGTATCCGGGCATATTCTTCACGATTATTTAATTCAATCTCGTTGTTTAGAAATTGTAGAAAGTCAAAAATTCCCTTCCCATCTCTTGAAAATTTTGCTGCTAAACTTTTGAGTTTATCAAAATTTGCGAGTTTCTGTCCTTTTGAAGATTCTTCCAAAAGAGTATAGTCAAGAAACCTTTCTCTTTTAATGTATTCGAAAAATTTGTCTAAAGGCATCTGACAGGAAAGCATTTTCCAATTTTCTAAGATTTGAATTATTGAGCCATCAAAACATTTTAACTTCTGTAAGAAATAGTCTCCTTGCATTTGAGAAATTTGGTAAATATCATTATCAGAAAGTGAAAATAGTGGTGAACGAAGTATTCCCACAAGTGCAATCTCATCATTTGGATTTACCAGAAATGATAAAAGGTTGTATATGTCATAAATTTCTTGTGTTTGGAAAAATCCAGTTCCTCCAACTAATTCACAATCAATTCCAAGGGTTCTTAGTATATACTGATAAATAACGAACTTTCTTCTTGAATCAACGAGAATAGCAAAGAAAGGTTTATTGGTTGAAATGGTTGAACTGGTTGAAATGGTTGAATTGGTTGAATTGGTTGAAATGGTTGAACTGGTTAACTGATTCAACTGATTCAACTGATTCAACTGATTCAACTGGCTCAACTGACTCATTTGTATTTCGGGTTTGAATTTTTGATATTCTTTTATTTTCTGTCCTACTAATTGAGCTTCCAAACATGTATTT
>JACNFI010000074.1 GCA_014384665.1 Candidatus Cloacimonadota bacterium | reverse complement strand
AAAAGAGGGCGTAGAAAAAATTTATTGTGCTTGTTCACATGGGGTTTTAAGTGGCAATGCAGTTGAAAAGATAGAAAAATCACCAATTATTGAATGTATCGTTACAGATTCTATCCCACTGGGTAATAAAATCAAAAAGTCTACAAAGATTAAGCAACTTTCAATTGGGCAGCTCTTAGCACAGGCTATTACGAGAATACATAATGAAGAGTCATTAAGTGTTTTATTCAAGACATAAAATCAGGATGGATAATATGAAAATAAATGCTAAACTTAGAGATACAGGAAAAAAGAAAGCGAAAGAATTAAGGAAAAACAATAAAATACCTGCTATATTGTATGGAAAAGGCTTTGATTCTATTTCTTTAACATTGGATTACAAAGAATTTTATCACTATTACAAAGATAGTATTGGTCATCAAAATTTTGTTTTTCTTAAAGTTAAGGATAAAGAGTATAGAAGCCTTGTAAAGGACATGCAATTAGATCCTTTATCAAGAAAAGTTATTCATATTGATTTTCAGGAAATCTATGCAGGTCAAAAGATTGAAGTTAAAATTCCTATTGCTGTTATAGGAGATGCTCCTGGTCTTAAGGAAGGCGGAATAATTGAAATGAATTTACGAGAACTTCAAATTATATGCTTACCAAAAGATTTACCAGATTCTCTAAAAGTAGATATTTCAAAATTGCAAATAGGAGACTCTGTTCATTTAAAAGATGTAATAAATCAAATCCCTAATATTGAAATCCTTCAATCCGCTGAAACTTCAATTGTCTCAATTATTATGCCTAAAGCTGAAAAAGTTGTTGAAGTAGAAGAGGAAGTTGAAGAACTTGCTGAAGAAGAGAAAGTTGAAGAAGCTGCCAAAGAAGAGAAAAAAGAATCTGAAGAGGGCGGGAAATAATATATTTGTTCAGGGTTAATGTTCTCTAAAATATCCCCCAAACTTATTGTTGGCTTAGGAAATCCAGGAGAAGAGTATGAAAATAACCGTCATAACATTGGCTTTCTTGTTCTTAAAAAATTGTGTGATAAATATGGAGTTAATAAATTCAAAAAAAGACGAAGTTATTTTATTGCAAGTAAAAATGATTGGTTGTTTTTAATGCCACGCACATTTATGAACCTCTCTGGAATTGCTGTGCAAAAAGCTATGAAAAAATATAAAATCAGCTTGAAAAATCTTTTATTAGTGCTTGATGATGTAAACCTGCCGGTTGGCAAAATTAGAATAAGAAGAAGAGGGAGTGAGGGAGGCCACAATGGGCTTAAATCTGTAATCACTGAACTCAATTCCGAGAATTTTCCAAGGTTACGAATAGGCATCTGTTCTATAAAGGATATGGACAATTCAGATAGAATGATTTCATTAAAAGAGTTTGTCCTGTCTGATTTTACAGAAGATGAAAAAAAAGTATTAGAAAACTCTATTCCACAAGCAGTTGAATTAATATCACACTTTATGATTCAAGATTATAAAAAAATGAGTGATGTTTTTAGTCAAATCAATTCCTTATCTTGACAAATCCTCATAAGGATTAAACAAGATTGCCATCCGCCAGACCCCGACATAGTCGGGGACTCCCCGATATATCGGGGAGCTTGCGGAAATAAAACCGAAAGGAACATAATGAAAAAAAAATATGAATCTATGCTCATAATCCACTCTGCTTCAGATGAAGATGTTGCCAAAACCATTGAAACGGTCAAACAATTTATTATGGATAAAGATGGAGAAATTATAGAAGTAAAAGAGTGGGGAAAAAGAAAATTTGCTTATGAAATTAACCATATAGATGAAGGTTATTACTTTATTCTTTACTTCAAACTTGATGCTACTCATATTTATTCTTTAGAAAAATTATATAAACTTAATGAAAACATTATCAGATTTATAGTTATCAAACGAGATAAAGAGTAGTGTAAACAAAAGTATTTGAGTTTTTTTTATTGGACAGAATAACAAAATAATCAATTGGAGGAAAAATGGCTAAAAAGTTAAACTTCCCAAGAGTAAACAATGTCATTATCTCTGGTAGACTGACCAGAGATGTTGAGCTTCGCTATACTCCTTCTGGCACACCAACTGCTAATATTGGACTGGCATCTGATAGGAGCTATCGTGATAAGGATGGAAATTGGCAGCAAGAAACCAGTTTCTTGCGAGTGGTTGCCTGGACAAGACAAGCAGAATGGGCTGCAGAAAATCTTAAAAAGGGCTCACCTGTCATCATTGAAGGTAGAATTCAGTCGCGTAATTGGCAGGATAAGGACGACAAAGCACGAACAACAGTAGAAATTGTGGCAAATAGAATTCAAGGTTTAGAAAGAGAAGTTCCAGAGGGACAAGAAGAAAATGTTCCTCAAGGTGAAAAAGATAGTGAAGAGGAGGAAAAATCAGAAGATGATATACCGTTCTAACCGTTCTAAAAGAAGAAGAGACACAAGATTTTTTTTAAAGAAAAGGTTTTGTAGGTTTTGCAAATATCCTGATACTGTTATTGATTACAAAAATATTGATATTCTAAAAAAATATATTATTGAATCAGGGAAGATAATTCCTCGTAGAATTTCAGGAAATTGCAGCAAACATCAAAGAAAATTGGCTCGTGAAATAAAAAGAGCACGACAAATGGCTCTCATACCATATTCCAGTTAATATTCTGTAATAATGATTCTGTTTGTACCTCTTATTGCTGTTATTTCAATTTTTTCTCCAATAATAGGACTGATTGTAGCTATCCCTTATTTTACTAGAAAAGTGTTTGACAGTGATGTTAATAGTATTGATGCTACACCCGGTAAAACACCAGAAAATGATATTCTAAAATTATTCGTAATCTTCTCTGCTTCAATTGTATTTTTAAAAGTTATTAGTATTATATCCCTGCTACAAGGTTTTGAAATATTGATTAGTGTAGCACTTTCAGCTACTTTTTTTGCTTTGATTTTGTATAGAACAAAGGATTTTGAAATTGCTTTACTTTCTGGCGCAGTTCCCGGACTCTTGTTTATAGTGATAAAAAATCTTTTTTTCTTTAATTATATTAGAGAACAATTTGAACAAAGCAACCAATTAGTAATGGAAAATATTAGAATAATGTTCTCCCCAAAGATGTTTGATAGTATAATGCCAACTATCTTAAAAATTCAAGGCATATTATTAAATGGAAATGTTGCTATCTGGATGTTTAGTATTATTCTCGGAATTTTCATAGGCACATTAATCTTTTCAAAAAAATCAGAATCTATTAAGTGGAATTTTGCATCAGTAACTTTTCCCTATTATTTACAGATTGGAATTGCTGTTAGTCTAATATTATTCATCTTAAATCAAAAGATATTATGTTATAATTTACTTACAATCTGCGGATTATTTTATCTTATTCAAGGGTACTCATTATTGTATTTCATCTTACAGCGAATATCAATAAAGAGTAAATTTCTTGGAATAATTATATTAATCATACCTTTCTTAAATATTTATTTATTATTTATAATTTCCTTAATAGGTCTCTTAGACAGTTGGATACATTTAAGAAAATTTGTTATTTCAGAAGGAGAGAGATAATGCAAGTGATATTAAAAAAACAAATTGATAATCGTGGAGCAGTTGGTGATGTCATCAAGGTTGCAGATGGCTATGCAAGAAATTATCTTTTCCCAAAAGGATTTGCAATTCCCGTTATACCTAAAAGTCTTACTCTGATTACTCGTTTGAAAAATGCAGAAGAAAAACGACTTGCAGAAGAGTTAAAAGAAGCGGAAATGATTATTAAACAAATAGAAAAGATAAGCTGTTCGTTCAAACGACTTGCAGATGAAAACCATCATCTTTATGGTTCGGTAAATGAAAATGATATAGTAAAAGCCCTTGAAGAAAAGGGGTTGTCAATTGATAAAAATAATGTAAAAATGGAACACCATATTAAAAAAATTGGAAAGCATCTGGTAAATATAGAAATAAATGAGAACATAAAAGGTAAACTAAAAATCAAGATTGAAGAAGAGAAGAAAGAGAAAGAAAAATGAAGAAAATATTTCGTATAATTTTAGAAATAATAATGTGGGTAGTTATTATACTTGCTTTTGCAGCACTTGGATTAGGTAGCGATAATCCATCAATCTCTACATTGATTTGGGCGATTGTTGCAATAATCATATTTGCAGTGGGTTTCATTATAGCAAAAAAAACACGAAGGCGAACAGTAACCACTCATGCTCAAATCTTAATCAGAAGGATAATCGGAATAATTTTAGTACTATTTGCTTGTTTCTTACCCTGTCAGGTATTTAGCAAATTTGGTTTCCCTCTTAGCCAGCTTGTATTGATTTTCATTTTTGCATTCATTTTAGTTGCTATTGGAGTATTTGCAATTTTCTTAATCAATAAAGGTGCTTTTAATTCCTTTCTTGGGTATATTATATTAATAGTTGCTGCCTTCCTACCCGCCCTGGCAATGTCAGGTTATGACCTTAGTTATAGTGCATTAGGCACTGTATATTATCTCACTGTTGCCCTTGCAATATTTTCCTGGATTGGAATATCAATGTTCACTGCGAAAAAAATAAGATAAATGAGCTATTTTGTCCCTATCGGAAATATCATTGAGAACCTTATAAAAGAACTTTCTCATAAAGGATTTTCAAGGGAAATTAGAATTGCTTTGCTCTGGAATAGAACAGTAGGAAAAATTCTAAGTAGGAAGGCTCAAATTACTAAACTTGAAAATAATATCCTGTTTATAAATGTAGAAAACAATGTCTGGCTTCAAGAATTGGTTCTACAAAAGTCAAAAATTTTAGAGAAAATAAACAGAAAACTAAACCCTTCTGAACAAATTCAAAATATGTTTTTTTCCATTTCTGATATATAAAGATTTATAACCCTGCAAGTTTTTCATCAATATTGTGAAAGTAAAAATTGCCGCCTCAATACTTTCAGCAAATTTTCTTGATTTAGAAAAGGAAATCAAACAGATTGAAAAAGCCAGGGCAGACATAATCCATTTGGATATTATGGATGGACATTTTGTGCCAAATATTACATTTGGTCCGGGATTAGTGAAACAAATAAGAAAAATAACAAACCTCCCATTAGATGCACATTTGATGATTGCCAAACCAGCACTGTTTATTGATAGATTCATTGAAAGTGGAGTAAATTATATCTCATTTCATATTGAAACGGATTCTGAATATAAGAAATTATTGAACAGAATTAGAAAAGCTAATGTTAAAGCAGGAATTGCAATCAATCCAGAAACACCAATTCACAATGTTAAACAAGTCCTGGATTACATTGATTATGTTTTGATAATGACTGTTCATCCAGGATTTGGTGGTCAGAAATATATTGATGATTGTACCCAAAAAATCCATAAGATTTTGGAAATAACAAATCAGAATTTATCCCCGATTAAGTCCGTTCCTGACGCTCCCCGATTAAATCGGGGGCAGGAATCGGGGATTGAGATTGAAGTAGATGGTGGAATAAACTACCAGACTGCAAAATTAGCTAAAGAAGCAGGTGCAAATATTCTTGTGGCAGGCAATTTTATATTCTCCAGCAATAATTATAAAGAAGTAATTAATGGGTTACGAAATGTTTGAGTCACTCACAGGCAGACTTACAAAAATTTTCTCAAAGCTCAAAGCTCGGGGAAAACTATCTGAGAAAGATATTAAAGATGGTTTGCGAGAAATTAGATTGGCTCTGCTTGAAGCAGATGTAAACTACCTTATTGTAAAATATTTCATCAAAGAAATTGAAAAAAGGGCTTTGGGAGAAGTGGTCCAAAAATCCATTACTCCCGGACAACAGATTATAAAAATTGTTAATGAGCAACTTATTGCTTTAATGACATCCAGTATTTCGGAAAAAGCTTTGCCCAAGAACAGAACTTCCGTATTAATGATAGTTGGGTTGCAAGGTTCGGGTAAAACAACTGCTTGTGCAAAACTTGCATTACATTACAAAAAACAAAATTACACACCCCTTTTAGTTGCTGCAGATGTATATAGACCTGCTGCAATTAAGCAATTGGAAACTTTGGGAAAATCAATTGAAGTGCCAACCTATTCAGAAGATTCTAATAGGGTCTCAAAAATTACCCAAAATTCTCTGAAATTTGCAGAGAAAAATCAATACAATCTGCTAATATTTGATACTGCTGGAAGACTTCATATTGATGACAAAATGATGACTGAAGTTGAGGATTTATCCAGAATAATCAAACCTGATGAAATTCTGTATATTGCAGATTCTATGACTGGTCAGGATGCTGTTAATAGTGCAAAAGAGTTTGATTCCCGTCTTAATCTTACAGGTATAATTCTTACTAAGTTAGATGGGGATGCGAGGGGTGGTGCGGCACTATCTATCAGAGCAGTTACAGAAAAACCGATCCGTTTTGTTAGTATTGGTGAAAAACTTAACGACTTAGAAATTTTTCATCCTGACAGAATGGCTTCCCGCATTCTGGGTATGGGAGATGTCCTTACTTTGATTGAAAAAGCAGAAGCGTTTTTTGATAAAGAAGAAGCAGAAAAATTAGAGAGAAAACTCCGCAAAAATCTTTTTACTCTTGAAGATTTCCTTATTCAGATACGACAGATGCAAAAAATGGGTTCATTAGATGATATTTTGAAAATGATGCCCGGAGCAAATTCTAAATTAATGAAGAATATAAATATTGATGAAAGTGATATTAAGCATATTGAAGCAATTATTCTTTCAATGACAAAAAAAGAAAGAGAACATCCAGATATTATAAATGGAAGCAGACGCAATAGAATTGCTAAAGGTAGTGGAACTTCTCTGCAAAAGGTCAACCAACTCCTTAAACAATTTGATATGATGAAAAAAATGATGAAAGGAATAAGTAAAGGTAAATTCAAATTTGCAAAGCAGTTTATGCAGATCTAACAGGATTGAATAGAAATAATTTAACGGAAAATATTTTATAAATATAATGCGATAAAAAGTAAAAAGACAGAGATATTTGAGGAATGGTAATTTAAAAACTTGACATTAAGAAACAAGGATTATAAAAAAAATATGTAAATAGTAAAAAAAATTATATTGTCAGAGATTAAAAATTTGTTAAATTTATTAGATTTTATATTATTTTAAGTAGATAATTTTATGAATAAAAATTTAAATAGCTATTTAAAAGATATTTTAAAAATTAGTGAAAAAAATTTAAAAAAGACCTTTTCTAAGGGTAGATATGCAGAATTTTTAGAAGCTGTATATCCATTAGACGATTTAAATGATAGGAATGAAATAATAAAAGAATTTTCCAATATTTATATAAATTTCGTGAAGGAGGACTATCAAAGACAATACAGGGGTGTCAATGAAGATTTAACGAATTTCATCGAAAAAAAGGAGGATGGTATAAAAATGATTTGGGGAGACTGTTTCAAAGTATTAAAAGGGATGAAAACAGAATCGATTCATTTAATAGTTACTTCACCTCCATATTATAATGCGAAGAAGTATTCTCATTGGAAAAATTTGAATGAGTATTTGGGAGATATGAGGAAAATTATTAGGGAATGTTATAGAATTTTGGATAATCATCATGTGTTTGTATTTAATATTGGAGATATATTTAATAATGACAATATAACGACAAAGTCAGTCTGGGGGAAAAGAAGGTTGCCTTTAGGTGCCTATTTTATAAAGATATTTGAGGAAGAAAAATTCACTTTTATTGATGATTTCGTGTGGAATAAAGGTGAAGTGCAAAGTGAAAGACATAAAAATGCAAATCGACCTTATCCGTTTTATCAATATCCTGTCAATTGTTATGAGCATATCTTAGTTTTTCATAAGCATAGATTAGATGAAACACGATACCCTTGTCCAGTTTGTGGAACTCTTAAAGTAAACGGAAATACTCAATCGGAAATTGGTGTTAGAAGTTGGGAATGTAAAAACTACAAGTGTTTTAAACGTAGTAAAAGCAATCGTGGGAAAAGGTTCTCATTAAAATCAATAATTACTCAGTCACATCAAAAAAAAGAATATGAAATCAATAAACAATTAATAAAAAAATGGAGAAGGGATATTTTAGAATTTCCTCCAGTTATTAAAATTAATAGTAAGGGGAAAAATACATTGGGACATACAGCTCCATTTCCTGTTGATATTCCTGAATTTGCTGTAAATATGTATTCATATAAAGGAGAAAAAGTTTTAGATCCATTTGCGGGAAGTTTTACTTCGGTAATTGTTGCTAAACAATTTAATAGAATTGGCATTGGAATTGAAATTAACAAAGATTTATTTAGAGAATCTGCACTAAAAAATATAAAAAACAAATTACAGCCAGACTTTTTTAATAAAAGTGAAATAAAAATATCGGAGTTTGATTATAATTATGAAGGAGAATAAAAAGACAGCAACCGATTTAAGCACAAAACACTTTTCAAGATATGGTGAATTTTTAGTCTCTTTTGAATTATCTAAATACGGATGGAATATTTATAGTCCGGTTTATGATGAATATATAGATTTTATTATTCATAAACATGTTTGTAAACAATGTGGCAAAAATTGGAACTTAACTCCCAGATTAGTATGTAAAAAATGTGGAAAAGATTTTTCAAAATCTCAAAAAAAGAATATAAAACCCAAAAAAATTTGTAAGAAGTGTAAAAATGTAATGTTTGGAAATTATACAAAATGCAATAAATGCGGAAATAGAGATTTATTAAATTGCCCTACCTGTGATGTATGTGGAGGAGGAGTTGAGATGAAAGATAATACTTGCGAATGTGGGAATAAAGAATATATTACAAAGTTTAGAACTATTCAGGTGAAAAGTTCAAGGATTGAATATAAAAATGGTATATCAAAAAATACTTATGGAATTGATATGAAACCTAAAGATTTATTGAAGAAGCAAACACATTTTTTTGTTTGGTGTCTTATAGATGACGAAGATAGACCACACTTTTTGGTTATGTCTGTTAAAGACTTTAAGAGAGTTATGGGAGATTCATTAAAAGGAACTTCTTTTTTCAAAGATCAAGACAGACAACATTTTAGTTCAAAAAATTTTGGAAAATGGAAAGAATTTTTAAATAAATTTAATAAGTTAGAATGAAATTAATAACCTATATTACAACAAATTCTGCCTTTTAATTAAATACGCAACAAGTGCTTTATCATAAGGAGTGTTCGTATTTATAGGTACATAGTCAATATATGAATTTTGACATTTGGATGAGAAGAATTTTTTCATCTCTTCCATTTTTTTCAAATACATCTTTTTAATTTCCCTAAGCGGATTAATTTTCTATGTGCTATTCTAATTATTAAATTTAAATGATTTCCCATTTTTTTCTTCTTGACTTTCTAAGTATATTCATGCTTCCATGACTTACGGAAACAATAAAGATATTATCATTTTCCAATTTATAAACAATTCGATAATTATGGAATATTAATTCTCTAATGTTTTCCTGATTGAATTCTGGAACTATTCTTCCAAGCTCTGGAAAATCAGTAAGTCTCTCTACATACTGTATAACTTTTTCAACAAAATTTATTGCATAAAAGGGAGAATCTTTTGCAATAAAATCTGCAATTTCTTCTACGGGGGGTAGAATAAAATAAACTATACATTTACAACTCTAATATTTTTTAATCCGCCGGCTGGCAGATACTTGTTACTTGTCCCGATTTATCGGTTTTCTATTCCACCCCCTAAACTTTGATTTGCAGTTAATGACCAATAGAATTTGCCCACTTAGTCATCCTTTTTCTACCTTCCTTATGACTTATAATTCTACCTTTATCAATGTCTTGTAGTCCCTGTTCTACTTTATATCTAAAATATAATTCTGCCATAATGTCTGTTAGAGTACATTCATCTGGTAATCTTTGAATAATTTTAATAGCCTTTTCTTTTGTTTCAGTCATATTAACCTCCACATAGAAAATTAAGAAATTAATAAATGTTTCAAGGAAAAGTTAAAAAATTCCTGAAAAAATCCCTTTATACTTTTTATTTCACGACTTCCAAATCCCGTTAGCGAATCCTTTCTCTAACGGGACAAATATAGAAATACCTCTTTACCATTCACATCCCATTTTTTCATATTATCCGAGCTATCCTTAGAAACAATTTCAACAGCTAAAGTTTCAGTTTTTATGTAATCACCAAATTCTGCAAAAGTTCTCTTTATTTCTTTATCTTTTGAAAAACAGGAAACTTTTATCCTATCCATAATATCAAAATCATTCTCTTTTCTCATAAACTGAATTTTGTTAACCAGTTCTCTTGCATAACCTTCTAAAATCAATTCCTCATCAAGTTTTGTATCTAATGCAACAAATATATTCCCTTGTTCTTCAAAAACAAAATTTTCCTTATTAAGAGTTTTTATATCAAGAGAGCCAGCGGTTAGTTTGATTTCAACATTCTCTATATCAAGATGATAAAAGCCATTTTTATTAGTTTCATCAACTATATGATTTGCATCCATATTTTTTAATGCTTCTGCAATATGCGGTAAATGTTTTCCATATTTTGGTCCAAGTGTCTTAAAATTTGGTTTAACTTCATAATCAATAAACTGATTTTTATCAGAAACATAATTTATATTTTTTATATTAATTTCTTCAACAATCAATGGTTTTATTCGTTCCACAACATCTTTGAATTTTTCAGGTAGATAAAGAGTTCTCAATGGTTGCCTTACCTTAATCTGAACCTCATTTCTTGCAGCACGAGCAAGAGTAACAATATCTATTACATTTTTCATATTTTCTTCTAATTTTTTATCTATAAGTGAGTTATCAAATTCGGAATATTTCTCAAAGTGCACGCTTTCATTATTTGTAAGGATTCTAAAGATTTCTTCTGAAACAAAAGGAGCAAATGGAGCACAAAGTTTAGATACATTCAGCAGGATTTCATAAAGAGTAAGATAAGCTGAGATTTTGTCGTCTTTCATTCCTGATGCCCAGCAGCGCTTTCTTATGCGTCTGACATACCAATTACTAACATCATTAACTACAAAATTTTGAATTAAACGCACAGAACGAGTCAGGTCGAATTTCTCGTTATATTCAGTTACATTCTTTATTATTGTATTCAGTTTTGAAATAGCCCACCTATCCAGCTCCGGACGATGTTTGGGGTCAATTTTATAATTATTATAATCAAATTTATCAATATTTGCATAAGTTATAAAGAATGATAAAACATTTTTCAAAGTGCCAAAAAATTTATTATTAACTTCCTTTATACCATCTTCATCAAACCTTGTGGGTGTCCACGGTGGGCTAACAGCAAGCATATACCAGCGGGTAGCATCAGCACCGTATTTATGCAAAATGTAAAACACATCAACAGCATTACCTTTTGACTTGCTCATCTTTATACCATTTTTATCCAAAACAAGGTCATTAACCAAACAGCTTTTATATGAAGAAACTCCTTTTATAAAAGTAGAAATAGCAAGTAAAGTATAGAACCAACCTCTTGTCTGGTCAATTCCTTCTGCAATGAAATCTGCCGGGAAAAGTTCGGTATCAAATATATCACTATTCTCAAATGGGTAATGCCATTGACCAAAAGGCATAGCACCAGAATCAAACCAGCAGTCAACCACTTCTGGAGTGCGGTGCATTTTTCTCCCACATTTTGGACAGGTAAGTTTAATATCGTCAACATAAGGACGATGAAGTTTTATATCTTCAGGCACAGGTGAACCATCTGACATCTTACCTTTTTGTATCAAACTTTTGATAGAATCAGGTGAATCCTGAGTTTTACATTTTTCACAAACCCAGATATTAAGTGGAGTTCCCCAGTATCTATCACGGCTTATAGCCCAATCAACATTATTATCAAGCCAGTCACCGAAACGTTTTTCACCAACATATTTTGGATACCACTTAATTTTTTTATTGTTTTCTTTCATCTTATCTGCAAAGGCTGTGGTTTTGATATACCATGATTTTCTGGCAAAATATATAAGAGGACTGTTGCATCGCCAGCAAAAGGGATATGTATGTTTCATCCGTTCGCTATTATATAAAAGCCCTCTGTCTTTCAAATTATGAATGATTCCTTTATCTGCATCTTTGACAAAAATCCCAGACCATTCAGTAACTTCTTTTGTAAATTTTCCTTCTTCGTCTACTGGCTTGATAAAAGGCAAGTCATATTTTTTGCCGGTTTTATAATCATCTTCACCAAAAGCAGGAGCAGTATGCACTATTCCGGTCCCATCTTCCATAGTAACATAATCACCAGTAACTACATAGAATGCTTTCTTATCAGGAATAACAAAAGGGAAGAGTTGTTCGTATTCAATATTTTCAAGTTCAGAACCTTTATACTCATCAACTATTAAATATTTTTCTTTTATTACATCTAATCTTGCTTTTGCTAAAATAAGATAATCATTGTCTGTTTGAATTTTTACATATTTATATTCAGGATGAACCACAAGTGCCACATTGGAAATCAAAGTCCACGGAGTAGTTGTCCATGCAAGAAAATAGACATCTTCATCATTTTTAATTTTTATTTTTCCATTTTTCATTTTGAATTTAATAAATATGGATGGATCTTCTACTTCACGGTATCCTTGTGCAACTTCATGGCTGGACAAGGGTGTTCCACAACTTGGGCAATATGGCACGATTTTATTATCCTCATAAATCATCCCTTTTTTCCAGAATTTATTTAAAAGCCACCAGACGGTTTCAATATAATCGTTTGTCAGCGTAATATATGGATTATCCAAATCTAACCAGTAGCCAAGAAGGTTTGTCATCTGGCGCCATTCTTTTTCATACTTGAAAACTGATTCCTTGCATTTCTGGTTGAATTTTTCAATTCCATAATCTTCAATTTCTTTCTTTAGAGTAAACCCAAGTTCCTTCTGAACCTCAATTTCAACCGGCAAGCCATGAGTGTCCCATCCAGCTTTTCTTTTAACTTGAAATCCTAGCATTGTTTTATAACGACATACAACATCTTTTAATGCTCTGCTAATTACATGATGAATACCAGGCATTCCGTTTGCAGTAGGTGGTCCCTCATAAAATACAAATTTTGGTTCAACATTCCGGATATCCTCGCTTTTTTTAGCAATGTTGTTTTTTTGCCAATAGTTACGAATTCTTTTTTCCAAATCTACTGGTTTTTCTTTTACATTTATCTGTTTATACATATTTTTCTCCAAAAGATTATTAGCCACCAACTTTACCCCGTGAAATATAAAACTTAAAAACAAAATAATTTACCATTTTTTGTAACTATTATTTCACAGGGTAAACACAAACTTACACTAACTTTTTTATTTTTTTATTAAATTTTAGTTTGTGATAGTTAGTGCATGTTCGTGGCTGGTTTCTATTCAATTAAAAAAACCGCAATAGGCTATCCCATCGCGGTTAGACAGATTTTATACATATAACCGGTTAGGGATTAAAAATAATAATTATTATAATGTTAATTTTCATATATCAATAAAACTTATTACAAATTATTTATGTCAAGAATTTTTTTACCTCTTAGATAAACCTTCTCAACGATATTTTTATTCCCACAATAAATTATTTTTGCTAAAATATTTTTCGGGTCAGAAAATATATCATTATCTTTATAATCATCCAGTTTTTTATAATTAATAATCAGGAAATCAGCAGATTTACCTTTTTCTAAGCTGCCTGTTTCTTGTTCAATTGATAAAGCCTTTGCACCGCCAAGAGTTGCTAAATAAAATGCTTCTTCAACTGTCATTGGTTTATAATGTTTTTTAGAATTTATAAAGTTTATCATTTTAGAGGTTTCTATCGCTTCTTTCATTTCATTAAACATTGAGAGGCTATAACCACCAGCTACATCTGTGCCTAATCCAATAGTAAAACCTTTCTCTTCTAATTTTCTGTAAGGCATAATACCGCTTGCAAGAAATCGGTTTGCAGTTGGACAATGACTTATCTTTGTTCCAGTTTTTCGCAAGACTTCAATTTCCTTTTCGTTTAAATAAATGCAATGAGCCATAATTGTCTTTTGTGATAAAATTCCAGCTTTGTAGTAGATATCAGTATAGCTACCAAAATCAGGATATAGTTCCTTAATAAGCTTAACTTCTGCTCTGCTTTCTGCTAAATGCGACTGAACATAGACATTATATTTTCTTGCTAATTTTCCGATACCTTTTAGCATTGAGAAAGAGCAGGAAACTGCGAATCTTGGAGTGAGCACATAACGCAGTCTGCCCTCATCATAACCATCCCACTTTTCTATTAACCCTTCAGAATCCAATAACTGCTTTTGAGTATCTTCACACAAATTCATTGGAACCTGCTGATCCATCATAACCTTACCAATAAATGCTCTGATTCCACTTTCCTTTGCAGATTGAAATGCTAAATCTGTGGCTTGCTTGTGTACTGTTACAAAGGTAGAAGTTGTAGTAGTTCCATTTTTTAGAAGATGATGGAAAAACATTTCTGCTGACTGTTTGGCGATTTCTCCTGACTTAAACTTTTCCTCGTGAGGGAAAACTAATTTGTTTAACCAAATAAGAAGATTGGTATCCGATAGTCCAATTAAAGGCAATTGAGATAGGTGGTTATGAATATCTATAAATCCTGGGCAGAGCAGTTTTTCAGAAAGGTTGTAAAATTGAAAATTCTTATATATATTTCTTGGATTACTCCTGGTTAATTCTAAAATTTTTCCTTTATTAGAGATAACGAGATAACCTGGTTTAAGAAATAGAAGCTTATTCTTAGAAATTGGGGACAGAATTGTCCCCTTAAAAATTGCATTCATACAAGATTTTCTGGAAATAATTGTTAAGTACAAAATAAAAACAAGAACTACTCATCTTTTATTTTGTTTTTCTCATCATCAGATATTCTTATGATAGTTTCACCTTGCTTTGCCATACCGAGTTCTCTTGCCTTTCTCTCAATCGTCATCTCATTTTTATTTTCTAAATTATCTTTTGTGATTATCAATTCCTCTTTTTTTTGCTTATAATCCTTTATTTGTGCTTGTTTTTTTGCTATTTCCAGTTCATTTTTTAGAATTTTTATCACACTGTATTTACTGATAAATAGAATCCAGAGCAGGATAATAAAAAATATAATAAGAACTATTTTTAAATTAGAACGCCTTTTTTTTCTCATTCTTACCTCTCTACACGCAAATAAGAAAAGAGCATATAATGGACTTCTACACTAAGTTTTGAAAATCTCTTTACTTGGAAATACAGCAGATTTTCCAAGTTCTTCCTCAATGCGTAAGAGTTGATTATATTTTGCAATTCTTTCAGAACGAGAGACTGACCCTGACTTAATTTGTCCGCAATTGGTAGATACAGCAAGATCTGCAATGAATGTATCACAAGTCTCACCAGAGCGATGTGATACAACTGTAGTAAAACCAGCCATTTTAGCCATTTCTATGGTATCCAGCGTCTCAGTTAAAGTGCCAATTTGATTTAATTTAATTAGTATTGAATTAGCAGATTTCTCTTTAATCCCTCGTTCCAGTCTTGCTCTATTCGTTACGAAAATGTCATCACCAACAATCTGGATTTTATCTCCAAGTTCTTGAGTCATCAACTTCCAACCTTTCCAATCATCTTCAGCAAGACCATCCTCAATTGAAACAATAGGATAATTACTCACCCATGTTTTATAGATCTCTACCACATCTTCACTTGAAAGTTTTTGCAAAGACCCGATCATCAGATTATACTTACCATTTTTGAAAAACGATGATGCAGCAGAATCAATAGCAATAACAATATCATCTCCGGGTCTATATCCTGCATTTTCAATTCCTTTTATAATGAATTTTAATGCATCTTCATTTGATTCAAGATTTGGTGCAAATCCTCCTTCATCTCCAACTGCTGTATTATATCCTGAATTCTTGAGAATCCTTTTCAAACTATAAAATGTCTCAGAAGCGATTTGTAAAGACTGTGTAAAATTTAAGGCTCCAATAGGTATAATCATAAATTCCTGTATATCAACATTATTATCAGCATGTTTCCCACCATTAAGCACATTGAACATTGGAATAGGAAGGAGTTTCGCATTGACACCACCGATATAACGATATATAGGGACTCCTAATTCATTTGCAGATGCTCGGGCAATTGCCATTGATACAGCAAGGATAGCATTGGCACCCAACTTCGCCTTGTTTGGAGTGCCGTCTAAATCTATCATTATTTTGTCTAATCTAACTTGATTTATACTCTCTTCTCCAATCAATTTTGGTGCGATAATTTCATTAACATTTTTGACAGCTTTTAAAACACCTTTTCCGTTGTATCTATCTTGATCATTGTCCCGGAGTTCAATAGCTTCATATTCTCCTGTTGATGCTCCCGAGGGAACAGCAGCTCTGCTTATTACTCCTGAATCTAAAACCACATCAACTTCAACTGTTGGATTACCCCGAGAATTCAATATTTCTCTAGCAAAAATCTCTTTTATTTCTGACATTTTTACTCCTATATAACTTTGTGTATTACTTTAGAAAAACAACCAATCTGCACAAAAACCGACAAGTCAGGTTATATAGATTTAATGTTAGTGGAAATTAACATTTCTCCTTTCTCTGAATAACTAATATGAGATCTGCAAAATTGGTTATTTTACTTAATCTTTGCTCTAAATTGTCATTCTGAGTGAAACGAAGAATCTCATAATTATTAATATAAATGAGACTTAGAGATTCTTCACTTCGTTCAGAATGACACCTTTGGATGTTGTTTCTCTATTTTGCAGATATCATTGAATAACCAATGAGGGTCTGTCCGTAAACTTGACTTTCGAGTCGTAAGGAGCTCGCGACGACGACTCGAGACAGCTTTAATATGCCCTTTACCTCCTATGAAACCACATTCTAACTTCTTAAAAAATAAGAGATTATAATTTTCTGGAAAATGAACAAGATAGGTGTTTTGTTTTACGAATCTTGGTTTCATCTTAATGGACTATCAGATTGCTGATAGCGGGGAGCTCGACTCGTCGTTCCTTACGAGTCGAAAAAACCAACTTTGCGGACAGACTCTAATTATCATTTAATATTTTTTAAGTTACGAATTCAAATATACAAATAAATTCTTATTTTACTTCATAATCAATTTTTTTCCCTTTAACATAGAGAAATTTAGGCTTTCTGGGATAATCTTTTTTCTTTATTTTATCTGAATCACCCTTCTCTTCTATGCGCCAGACTTCCCATCTATCACCACTACCATCAACACAGAAAGTAATCTTCTTTCTAATAAATTCATCAATTACAAACTGAATGTTTTCTAATGGACTTATCTTGGTTACGGGAACGCAGAATAATTCTGCATCATAAATATATTTCTCTTTTGTTTTCTTTTTTCTTCCCATTTTTTCTCCTAACTTTTTTATCTCCTTAGTTTTTTTATTAAGTACAAAACAATTTAATTGGTTTTATTAATGGCAAGATATTTAACATATTCCTCTTCAACTAATTGGCATAATATATGTCCAATAGTAATGTGAGCTTCCTGAATCCGAGCTGTTTCATTATGTCGGATAATAATAAAATTATCTGCAATCTTCTTTATCTTGCCACCATCTTTACCAGAAAGCAGAAAGGTTTTAATTCCTTTTTTCTTTGCAACTTCAAATGCCTTAAAAACATTTATTGAATTTCCACTGGTACTTATGCCTATCAAAAAATCACCTTTATTACCTAAACTTTCAATCTGACGCGAAAAGATATTATCAAACCCAAAGTCATTACTACAGGCAGTGATAATAGATGTGTCTGTAGTAAGCGACAGAGCGGGAAGAGATTTACGGACAAAATTACTTCTAAATCTAACTACAAATTCAGCTGCTATATGCTGAGCATCAGCTGCACTGCCACCATTCCCACAAAGCATAATCTTGCCATTATTTTGTAAGGTGTTAGTTATTTCATTAGCAGTTATTATTATTTGCTCAGAAAAATTTGAAATAGATTTAATCACCTTTATATGTTCATAAAGACATTTCTGAATTATATTTTTCATAGGTTCCTCTGTGACAATTTTTGCTTTTAATTGAAAAATATTTCAAGAAAAAATTTTTTTTTGAATTATGAGTTTACTATAAAAACCCGCGAAACACACGAAATACCCGAAAATGGTTCATGTAAACCCAGTAATATCCGTATGTATTTTTCGCGTATTTCGCGGGAAATACCTTTTTAGATTGAACTCAATTATATAAAACTTCTTTCTTTAGCATATTTAAAAAATAAACTTACTGCCGCCATATTTACAATAAGGCTACTACCTCCATAACTAATGAATGGCAAAGGTATTCCGACAACAGGAATAATACCAATATTCATTCCAATGTTTATAACAATCTGGAATATAAGAAAAGAAAGAATGCCAATTATAGCAATTCTTTTTGTTTGATTGCGAAGTTTTTTTAAGATAAAAACTCCTCTCCAGATGAGTAAAATAAAAATTATAATTAGTAAAAAGCATCCAATAAATCCAAGCTCCTCTCCTATGACAGAAAATATAAAATCTGTCTGTTGTTCAGGTAGAAAATCTAAATTCTTTTGGGTTCCATTCAAAAACCCTTTTCCAAAGAACCCACCAGAACCAATTGCAATTTTAGATTGTATAATTTGATATCCGCTTCCGAGAAAATCATGTTTTGGATTTATAAATGCCAGTATCCTCTCCTGTTGATAATCCTTTAAAAAACCCCAGAAGTAAGGTGTTAGCAAAGATATGAAAGCATTGCCAACTACTATAAATCCACAAAAAAAGTATGAAAATCGCTTTCGTAATAGTATAATCAATAAAATAACATCAAATACTATCCACCAAAATACGGAAAAACCTACAATTATACTTATTATTGGAGAAATGATTAGTAATAGTGTGAAAAAAGATACGCCTGCAAAATAAATCATAGGTAAAGTAAATGCAAAAAAAATCAGAGAACTCCCAAGGTCAGGTTCTTTTAGGATTAGTAATACAGGAAGCAAAATAACTAAAAACGAATAAAGAACTATCTTTCTCTTTAGTAAATGTTGCCTGGGGATAATCTTTGCTATTAACAATATTGAGGAAAGTTTAGCAAGTTCAGAGGGCTGCAAAGAAAAACCCCCAAAATTTATCCAGCGATGAACTCCACTTATCCCGGGCAAAAACAACACTAAAACCAATAAAAGAATTGTAATGATGTAAAATGGTACTACGAGAATATCCATAAGTATTTCAGGTATATATAAAACAAGAACAAAAACAATGGCTCCAATAAAAATCCAAATTAACTGCTTAATATAATAATCGCTTACAACATCTTTATCACCATATTTTTGTATAGAAGCACTGTAAATAGCCAGCTCCCCAAAGAGAATTAATGCCACAAGAATAATTAGCAGAAGCCAGTCAATTTTTAGTGGGAATTTGGTGGTCATTATAATATGTGAAATCTAACTTCCCTACTCCCAAAACTTCCTGTCTAAACTACGATATTGTATTGCCTCGCTGATGTGAGATGGTGTAATTTCCTGGCTTTTATCCAAATCCGCAATAGTTCTGGAAACTTTTAAGATTCTATCATAAGCACGAGCAGAAAACCCAAGTTTCTCAATTGCGATTTTCAGAAGTTGCTTGCATTCATCATCAATTCGGCAATATTTTCTAAGATGTTTGGATTCCATATCAGCATTTGAAAAAATATGAGGATTTTCAGCAAATCGTTCAAGTTGCACTTTTCGGGCTTCATTAACCCTTTTTCTTATATCTTCTGACTTTTCGCCTTTTGGGTCAGCGGAAAGTTCTTCATATTTTACTGCAGGAACCTCAATGTGAATATCTATTCTATCCAGAAGCGGGCCTGAAATGCGAGACATATACTTTTGTATCATTGATGGTGTGCAGGTGCAAGTGTGACCAGGAACATTGCCACCAAAATATCCGCAAGGGCAGGGATTCATAGATGCCACGAGCATAAAATTAGCTGGAAAGGTCAGAGATTGCACAGCACGAGAGATAGTTACTATGCCATCCTCAAGGGGTTGACGCAATACTTCCAGCACAGATTTCTTGAATTCTGGAAATTCATCCAGAAAGAGGACTCCATTATGAGCCAGAGATACCTCGCCGGGTTTTGGATAACTGCCACCTCCGATAAGCGCAACATCGCTGATGGTATGATGTGGAGTTCGGAAAGGTCTAACCGCTATCAAGGAATGCTCCTTTTGTAATTTGCCAGCAACAGAATGAATCTTTGTGGTGGTCAATGCTTCTTCAAGTATCATCTGTGGTAAAATGGTTGGCATACGACGGGCAAGCATTGTCTTGCCAGAACCGGGTGGTCCTATCATCAAGATATTGTGACTGCCTGCAGCAGCAATCTCCAATGCGCGTTTTACATTATACTGCCCTTTTACATCAAACATATCAACTGTGCTGACTTGTTCCTTTTCAAAAACTGAGGAGAGTTCAACTTTCAATGGGGAGATACTGATTTCATCATGCAGAAATGAGATACATTCAGACAAATTTTTTACAGGATAAACCGATATTCCTTTTACAACTGCTGCTTCTCTGGCATTTTCTTTTGGAACGATAATCCCATCAAGACCATTATCTCGGGCAGAAATGGTTATGGGCAGGATTCCTTTAACTGGACGTATTTTGCCATTTAAGGAAAGTTCGCCTACAATTCCAATATCATCAAGATGATTTGGAGAAATCTGTTTTAAAGAGGAAAGTAAGCCAATTGCAATCGGAAGGTCAAATGCCACACCCTCTTTTTTCACATCTGCAGGCGCCAGATTTACAGTATATGCTTTCGCAGGGAAGTAGTAATTGTTGTTTCGGATAGCAGTAATCACACGGTCTTTGCTCTCTTTTACAGAATTCGTTGGCAGACCCACCATTGAAAAATATGACATAGATGACGCCTTTGCGTCCATTTCTACATCAATAGGTATGGCGTCAATCCCTAATATTGAAAATGAAATTACTTTTGTGAACATAGTTTAAAATATCCCGATATATTTTTATTAGTCAAGTAAAAGATGTTAATGTTGCCGATTATGAGCTTTTATTTTAAAAATATTAAAGATTAAGTAAGAAATAATTCTCATATAAAAATAGCCTACAGATTACACACCCCGTCATTCCGTTCCCGATTGAATCGTGGACGGAATGCCACCCCTCTCAAGAGGGGATTTTTTTGTATTCCACTCTAATAAGAGGGGAAAAATTCGCCAAAGGAGAATTTAGGGGTGTGTTGTTTTTATTCTCCTTTGTCCGCCAGCTCCGAAACGGAGTCCACGACTATGTCGGGGTCTGGCGGATGTATGTTTCATCAATAATACTTTGATAATGTCTAAGTATCATTTTCATTTGGCATATAACCTTTAATCTTTGATAGTAGTTTCCAGAGCATAATTGAAATTCCATCTGATTTAATTAATAACTCAAGTTTCGCATATGATTAAATGCAGATAAATAGCGAGTTCAAATTAGTGATTGAACGAAAATACCTTTTTTCAACTTCAACATAAATTTTTTTAAAACCATCCATCGTCTATAGATTTCCTGTTACACCGCATTTATAACTCACAGATTTATTTACATCCCTCTAAATCTCCCTTCAAAGGGAGACTTACATCCCTCTAATTCCCCCTTTGAATGGAGACTTACATTCATCTAATTCCCCCTTTGAAGGGGGATAAAGGGGGATGTCATTTCCTTAAATAACTTCCAATAATAAAATCCATCACTTTTAACCATTTTTCTGCTAAAGGCACAGCAGTCTCAAATTAAAATTGTTTCTAAGCCGTTACCTGTAATTTGTTATTGCTTAATTTTTAAGTGCGAAACTTGATTTAATAATAAAAACTTTTAATAAATCAGTTTAATTGTCAAAGAAAATGTAAATTCTGATATATATTTTGGTCATCCTTATTACCCATCTGTCAGGATAAAGGGGATTAAAAAGTATAGCCATTTAATTTATTTTGTTTAAAAATTTTATAGATATTGACAAAAGAAAATAAATTATAAAAACTATACCAAAATCTGAAATAATTAAGCAGATTTGAAAATAATATATTATAAGGATGATAATGAAAGCGATTTTATGTATTGTGATAGTTTTACTTTTTGTTCAACCTATTTTTGCGATTAACAGTAATGCAGGAACATCTGCATTTAATTTTTTGAAAATACCAATTGGACCCCGCGGTTCAGCTATGGCAAATGCTTTTCAGGGTTTGTCAGATGATGAATTAGCACCTTTCTGGAATCCTGCCGGCTTGCCACAAGTAAAAAACAAGAAATTGGAAATTACTTATCTCAATTATTTTGTAGGATTTAATGGTGGAGCAGCAAGTTTCGTGCTTCCTTTGTCAGAAAAATCCACAATGGCAATATTCTCTAAATTTGTAGGAGTTGGTGATATTCCCAAAACTGATATTGCTCCAGATGACCCAGATGATTATATTGAACTTGGCACTTATGGAACTTATGATGTGTTACTCGGATTATCTTATGGAGAGATACTTTCTGAAATTTTAAATTGGGGAATTAATATAAAATTTATATCCGAGACAATTGATGAATATTCTTCACAGGCAATTGCCGTAGATATTTGTATCTTACATCAAACACCAAATCCAAAACTAAAAATTGGAATTGTTGCCAAAAATTTTGGTAAGCAGTTAACCAAATTTGATTCTGAACAAGAAAAATTACCTTTATTCTTTGCAGTTGGTTTTGCATATCATATGAATAATGGAGTTTTAACATTTGACTTAAACAAACCTCTTGAGAATGATTTCTATGGTGCCTTTGGCTTTGAAACGAATATACGAGATAATCTAATATTAAGAGTTGGATACCGTTCTAATGCGAGAGATTGGAATGTTGGGTCAAAAATAGATTTCCTGTCCGGTATTTCAGCGGGATTTGGTTTTGGCTGGAAAGAATATCATTTTGATTATGCAATAAACTCTTTTGGAGAACTCGGCTTTATTCATCAGCTTTCTGTGGGATATAATTTTTAAATAATGCCTTTTATAGATGAAGAATCTAATAATGAAATAGGAATAGTTATTGGAATCAAAGACGATTCTGCATTAGTTGAAGTAGAAAAAGGTGAAAGTTGCACGAATTGTAAATTGAAATCACTCTGTTTCCATAAAGGGAATGAAAAAACAACATTTAAAATTAAAAACATTCTTAATGCCAAAAAAGGTGATAAAATCTTTTTTGTGATAGAGCCAAAAATTCGTATCCTAAGTTCATTTCTCGTTTATATTATGCCAATCCTACTTTTGGTTGGAACATATTTTATTTGCAAATTTATATTACAACTTTCTGAAAATTGGTCAATTCTAGCAGCAATTCTATTTATACCATTAAGCTATCTTATTTTAAAATTTATAGACAGAATTTTTATCAGAAGAAATTTAATTAATCCTAAAATGGTAAAGAAGATTTGATAAGTATGCAGTGGCAGTGGCAGTAGCAGTTGGCAGCGGCAGTAGCAGTTGGCACTTAAAAGCGATTATAAATAAATTGTAGAAAAAATAACCCTTTAATTCTTTAAGTTCATTGTGTTGAAAAACGAGGAGATTTCAAATGAAAATAACACTTAAAAATATGGTATTTTATGGATATCATGGCTTGCACGAGCATGAACGTACATTAGGACAGAGATTCTCTGTGGATATCACTGCAACAACTGACCCGGGACTGGATGCTCATGTAAAAAGATTGGGTGATACTGTTGATTATACTGCTATCTTTGATGTAGTGAAAAATGAAGTTGAGAATTATAAATACCATCTTCTTGAAAAATTGGCAAATAAAATTTTGGATCACATTCTTAACCAATTTTCTTTAGTAAAAAAATGTCAAATCAAAATCAGGAAAATTGCTGTTCCTATCACTGGTACTCTGGATTATGTTGAATTAGAAATGGAAAGAGAAAGGTAATTCGGGGTTCGGGATTTGGGGTTCGGGATTAAGAAGTTGATAATAATGGCTAATATTGTGTTTATAGGATTGGGTTCAAATTTAGGAAATAGAAAAGAAAATATTAAGAAAGCTATTATGAAAATTAGCGAATTGCCACAATCTTCAGTTCAAGCAGCTTCTTCTATAATCAATACAAAACCTATGGGGAAAATTGACCAACCAGATTTTCTAAATTGTGTTATCAAAATCAAAACAGAACTAAATCCTGAACAATTGTTGTCAAAATTGCTTCAAATAGAAAAAGAAATGGGACGAATTCGGAAAGAAAAATTGGGACCAAGAATTATTGATTTAGATATTCTGTTTTTTAATGATGAGATTATCAAAACGAAAGAGTTAATCATTCCCCATTCAGAAATCTTGAATAGAAAATTTGTATTATATTTAATAAAAGAAATCGCACCACAACTTGAACATCCGATTATGCAAAAAACTATAGCAGAGCTTTATGCAGAATATCAAGAATAAATTCATTGCACCTGATCTAACAGGCCGCCAGCTGGCGGATGCAATCCTGTTTATTTCAACTATGAAATATTTATATGAGAATAATAAACACCATTGCAAATGGTGTTGGATCATTTGTTTAAAGATTATTTTTAGATGAAGCAAAATATTCATTTCCTTAAGATAACACACCTCCTCCGATAAATCGGAGACTCCTCTTCCGCCAGAGGGCGGACAGGCAAGAGGAGAATTTTAGAAATCCCCTCTAAAAAGCTATCCATTATACACAAGTCTGTAGATCATTTAATATAGAGTGTTTAGAAGCCCACGATTTTAATCGTGGGAACGATATCAAAACCATATTTTTAACCATTTTAATGGTTTCTTAATTTGGTAAACCGTTGAAACGGTTGACAATTTCCACTTTTCTTTTTAATACCCACAAATGAATTTGTGGGCTTCTAAGGAGAATTCCATATTTGTGTATAATGGTAAGCTAAAAAGAGGGGTGGTTCCGACTTGTCGGAATCGGGGTGTGTAAAATAAGCGGAAATAATTTTAATATGCAAACCATCAAGAATAAATTCATCGCTGTAGAAGGTGTGATTGGTGTTGGCAAGACCACTCTGGCAAAAAGATTAGCAAAAGAATTGAATTCAAAATTAATTTGTGAAGTTGTGGAAGAAAATCCATTTCTCCATAAATTTTATGACGACATCAAGGGACGCGCATTTCAAACCCAGATTTTCTTCCTTTTGAGCAGATATCGTCAGATGAAAAAGTTTTTCCAGATAGAGATGTTTCAGACAAATATTGTAAGCGATTATATGTTTATGAAGGATAGCATCTTTGCAAATCTCACATTAAATCAGGATGAACTGAGAATGTATCAGGCAATTTTTTCAATATTAAAGGAGAAGGTTGTGCATCCGGATTTGATAATTTATCTTTATGCAGATCTGGAAAAGGTTTTACATCGCATAAAATCCCGCAATCGCACATTTGAAAGGAATATTCAGCCAGAATATATAAATAATCTGATGAAAGCTTATGATAATTTCTTTACTACATTTACAGATTGCAAGGTGATAAAGATTGATACAAATAATATAAATTATTCAAGATATACAAAACAATTTGACAAACTTGTCATTACGATAAAAAAGATGTTCCAAATATAGAGTATATGAAAAAAGGGACATCTGTAATAATTTTAGCTGCTGGCAAGGGGGTTCGTATGAAGTCCGAACTTCCAAAAGTAGCATTCAAATTGGCTGGGACCTCACTCATTGAAAGGGTTGTGAATACCACCTTCAAATTACCTGTGCAGAATATCGTTGTTGTGATTGGTCATAGAAAAGAGATTGTAAAAGATTGTCTTGCATCTTTTACAAACATCAAATTTGCTGTGCAAGTACCTCAGAATGGAACCGGTCATGCAGTTATGATGACAGAGGAATATTTTTCTGAATATGATGGGAATGTGATAATAATTCCTGGAGATGTTCCATTGCTAAGTGCAGAAACACTGGTTGAACTTGAAAGTCTGCATAATCAAGAAAATGCTTCTGCAACAGTGCTAACAGTAATTTTAGATGACCCATCTGAATATGGAAGAATAGTCCGAGATAGGCAAGGATTCGTAGAAAAAATAGTAGAATTTAAAGATGCAAATGAAGATGAGAAAAAAGTAAAAGAGATAAATTCCGGGATTTTTTGTTTCAAAAGTAAACATCTTTTTTCTGCTCTAAAAAAAGTTGATACTAACAATGCCCAAAATGAGTTGTATCTGACAGACACATTAGAAATTCTAAAAAAAGCAGGAAAGAAAATTGCTGCAATGACTGTTCAAAGTCCGATTGAAGTTTCCGGCGTGAATTCTCAAAAGCAACTCGCATTTTTAGAAAGTTATATTCAAAAAAATTAATGAAAAATTTATATTCTCCCTGGAGAATTGATTACATTCTGCAAGAAAAAAGTGACAAATGCATTCTTTGCGAAAAGCCAAAAGCAAATGATGATGAAAGCCACTTAATTCTAAAACGCGGGGAATATTCTTACATCATTATGAATCTTTATCCATATAATAATGCACACTTGATGATAGTTCCTTTTCGTCATCTGGCAAAACTTTCAGAATTGAAAGAAGATGAACTTCTTGAAATGGCAAGGATGGTTCAACTATGTGAAAAAGTTTTAACTAATGTATATCATCCTGAAGGTTTTAACATTGGAATGAATCTGGGAGAAGTAGCTGGAGCGGGCGTTGCTGACCATTTGCATATTCATATTGTTCCCAGATGGGCTGGTGATACAAACTTCATTTCAACAATTGGCAAGACCCGAGTTATCCCTGAAAAAATGGAAGAGGGATACAAAAAACTAAAAAATGAGCTCAATAAATTAAATAATGCAGAAGAAAAGTAAGTTCAGGTTTTTGAAAACAGTACTGTGTTTTTTTTTGTTATAAATTTATCATATCTATGTATTACTATTTTAAATTATACAAATAAACCAGAAAACAATAAATCCAGTATATTAAATGAAAAATACAATATTTCAATTCAAGTGTTAAATGGAGTTGGTGAGCCTGGATTAGCTCGTTTTATAAGGAATAAACTTATTGATTTAGGGCTAAATGTACTCTCATTTGAAAATGCTGAAAAATTTATTTATGGAAAAACTGTAATCATTATTCGCACAGTAAATCCTCAAAAATTGAAGATTTTAATGGAAATATTACCATTAGATAAAGTTTATAGGCAAACAAATAAAGATTCAATATACGATTTTATTGTTATTATTGGAAGGGATTATAAGAACTATTTTGATGAAAATGAATCAATATGAAAGATATTCAATTAATGAAAAGTTAGAAATTATTTCTCAATTAGCACAAGAAAAAAAGGCAGAAGATTGCATTCTTCTTGATGTTGAGGGAATTAGTAATATAACTGACAAATTATTAATCTGTAGTGGGGACGGAACTATACACACTCGTGCAATAGGAAAGTATATAATGGAAGAGACCAAAAAGATGACAATAAAAATGCATCATCAAGAAGGTATAGAAAATGGCAAATGGATACTTCTTGATTTTGGTGATATTATTATACATATATTTGATAAAACTACTCGGGAATATTATAAATTAGAAGAACTTTGGAATGAATTGATAAAAAGCCCAAAAGCTCATATAAATGATTAAAAAATCTAATAATTATAAAATATGTTAATTAATATAATTAGAAAAAAGATTTGGGAAGGTATCAAATCTATTGATTTGAAATCACCCCCAAAATCAAAAATAATAGTTGAATATCCCAAACATAAAAAATTTGGAGATTATGCTACAAATATTGCCTTAAGTTTATCAAAAAAGTATAAAATCAATCCTATGACCCTTGCTCAAAAATTAGCAGTTTCTTTGTCTTCAGATGAGCTTTTTTCAAAAGTTAATGCAGAAAAACCAGGTTTTATCAACTTTTATATATCAAAGAAATACTTACAAAATGCTCTAAAAGAAATAAACAAACAAAAAGTTCAGTATGGCTCTAATCTACAAATTGGTAAGGGCAAAAAGGTTCTTATAGAATTTGTAAGTGCCAACCCAACAGGACCGCTTAATGTTGTTAATGCCCGAGCAGCCGCCTTTGGTGATTCTTTGGCAAATATATTTTCTGCCCTTGGTTTTTATGTTGAAAGAGAATATTACATAAATGATGCGGGTAATCAAATAGACCTGTTGGTTGAATCTGTAGAATCCTATCTTAATATAATTGCAAATATTGATATTGAAGAATTAGATGAGGGTTATAAGGGAGAGTACATCTTTGATATTGCAAAGCAAATATTAGAAATTGAAGGTCCAAGCTTCTTTAATCAAACTAAAACAGAAAAGTATAAAAGGATTAAAGATTTCGCTCTAAATAGTATATTGATAGATCAAAAGCGTGCTCTTGATAGATTCAGGGTGCGATTTGATAATTGGATATCGGAAAGTGAATTACGACAAAAGGGGAGCATTGAAGATTTGCTTACATATCTCTCTGAAACAGGTAATATTTATGACAAAGATGGGGCAGTATGGCTTTCTAGCAGTAAATTTGGGGATGTAAAAGATAGAGTTATTATGCGTACAGATGGTTCAGTTACTTACATTATTCCTGACCTTGCTTATCATATTACAAAGTACAAACGAGGATTTGACAAAATCATTGATATACTTGGTCCAGACCATCACGGTCATATAGCAAAGCTTAAAGCAGGTATTTCAATACTTGGATATAAGGCAAGTGCTATGTCGTTTATACTTCTACAACAAGTAAATATCCTCGCCAACCATAAGATAACAAAAATGTCTAAACGAGAAGGTAATATTATTACTCTTCAAGATTTGATAAATGAAGTGGGAACTGATGTTGCTCGTTTCTTCTTCCTAACACGAAAACCGAATACGCCTTTGGACTTTGATATTGAATTAGCTAAAAAACAATCGTCTGAAAATCCAGTGTATTATGTGCAATACGCTCATGCAAGAATATGTAGTATTAAGAGAATGGCAATATCTCAAGGAATCAAACTACATAAATTTAAGAAAGAATATCTTATGCGTCTCATTCATGATACAGAAATAGAGATTATTCGTCATTTAATAAAATTTCCGGAATTGATTGTTCATATTGGTGCAAGCAATGATGTTAACCTTTTGACAACTTATTTAACAGAATTAGCATCACTTTTTCATAGCTTCTATCAAAAATATAAGGTAATAAATCCAAAACATAAAGAATTATCCCTTGCACGATTATATCTTTGTAAAGCTGTTAGAGTTGTTTTATTCAATGGTCTCAATCTGCTTGGAATTTCTGCGCCCACGAAAATGTAGATTTAAGTGCGAAGTGAGAAGTTCGAAGTAGGAGTCAATGGATAACAAGGAATTTTCAAAATGGCTGGAAAATAGAACCAAGAAATTTGCAATACAGATAATCAAGCTTGTTTCTCAACTTC
>JACNFI010000073.1 GCA_014384665.1 Candidatus Cloacimonadota bacterium | reverse complement strand
AAACATGAGCAAATCGTTATCCTGCCAAATCTGCACAGCAATACTCATAAAAACAAAAATTAATGGAATAATTGTATACGAATGTCCAATTTGTGGGCAACTCCATAATGAAAATGGGGAGATGATTGAATATAGGAATTTATATAAAAATACAAATAATGAACTTGAAGATTAGAAATATTAAGATTGTAAACTGCAAATTAAGGAGATGACATGAAATCATATCTGATTTTTACCATATTGGTAATAATTATAATGAGTACAACTCTTTTATCAGCAGCAAACATTTCCTCTTTCCAGTGTATTTCAGATAATACAACATCAACTGAACTAATTTTCACCACGCCTGAATTCATCTTAAAGAATGTAGAATCAAATAATGAAAATTATACAAAAATAGAATTAATAAATTTTGCTGGCTCAGACTTTTCTGAAATAGGCAAACCAGATGTTCCGTCATTCTCAAAACTTGTAGTAATTCCCGAGAGATGTTCTGTTGAAATAGAAGTTTCCATTTTAGAATCTGAAATCTATAAGGATGTGTATCTAATTCCAAGCCGTAATCTTAATAATGTAGATAAAGGCATTTCAGATTATGTAGTGAAGCAGGAATTTTATAACTCAGAGGAAATTTTTCCATCTAATATTGTTACAATAAGTTCACCAGGAATAATGAGAGACAATGTAATTGCCACATTAACGATAAATCCATTTCAGTATATCCCAGCAAAAAAGGAATTACATATAGCAAAATCAATAAATATCAAATTGAATTATATTCAAGACCGAAATGGATTAAGTCTGAAACATTCCTTTGGTCAATCCCCAATTTTTCATACTTTAACAGAAAATCTTGTTATTAACAAAGCAAGAATACAAAACCGAACGGACTTTCAAATTGGTAGCTATTTATTCATATATAGCGGTAATTCTACTATTCTTCAAACCTTACAATGCTTAATTGACTGGAAACACAGAAAAGGTTATGAAGTTCATATATTAAATACATCTGAAATAGGCAATCAGGCAAATCAAATCAAAGAATATATCCAGAATGCTTATGATACTTGGGATAACCCTCCAGAATTTATACTCATTGTAGGAGATGCAAATGGCAGTTTCATGATTCCTACTTTTTTTGAGAGTTACGGTGGTCAGAATGTGCATGGAGACCATCCTTATACTCTTCTGGAAGGTAATGATATTTTTCCTGATGCATTGATTGGACGGCTTTCTTTTGATTCTATCTTTGAACTTCAAACTCAAATAGCAAAAATTCTTAACTACGAACAAGAGCCATTTATATCCGGTGATGATTGGCTCAATAGAGCACTTTTAGTGGGTGACCCTTATGGCTCTGGTATATCTACTATTACAACTATGCTGTATATTAGTGAGATTATTCAAGAAAATGAACTTACTGTAGAAACAAATTTAGTTTATGAACTTCCATTTATTCCTCAAATTAGAAACGCTTTGAATGAAGGCGTAGGAGCATATTTTTATAGAGGTTTTTATGGGATTAGTGGTTGGGAAATTGAAAATACTAACGAATTAACAAATGTTTATAAAACGCCTTTTATATCTTGTATTACATGTTATACAGGTAATTTTGCTAACTATGGTGTAATATCTGCTATAGAGAGTTTTATAAGAGCAGGAACTCCAACAAGTCCCACAGGAGCAGTGGCAGCAATTGGGTCATCCAGTGCAACTCATACATGCCTTAATAATATTATCACAGCTGGCATTGCCTATGGAATTTATGAAGAGGGATTAACAAGTCTTGCTGCAGCATTAAATAGAGGAAAACTTGCTCTGTATGAAAATTATCCTTCAAATCCTAATAATTATGTTGATTGGTATACAATTGGTAAAAACCTATTAGGAGACCCGGGAATGATGCTCTGGACAAAAAGACCTGAAGAAATGACCATTATTTATTCTGATGAAATCCCGATTGGAAGCAATTTTTTGTCCGTATCAATTACTGATTCTACAAGTAATCCAATACCAGATGTCTGGGTTACTCTCCTAAAAGGGGATGATGAAATATTTACTTCAGATTTCACAGATGAAAATGGGATTGCAAATGTTGAATTTAATTATGATTCCACAGGAGTTGTTTTATTAACTGCTACAAAACAAAATTATTTATCTTATCTTGGAGAATTTGAGATTGTTTCTGACAGTGAATCAGTAAATTTTTATGCTGTTACGAATCTGACTGATTTTGTAACTGGAGATACAGCATCATTTAATATACAATTAAAAAATTATGGTTCAACTACTGCAGAAAATGTTACTGCAACCATCTCTACAGAAAATGATTATATCACTATTTTAGATAGTATATCCTTATTTGACCCTATCTTTCCAAATGAGGTAGTTACATCTTTAAGTGCTTATTCAGTTGAAATATCAGATAACTGTCTTGATGGTGAAGAAATTGAATTTTTTATCTCTATACAATGTGAAAATAACCAATGGGAAGGTTTATTCTGTATAGGGGTTTCAGGACCTTTTCTTGAAATAACTGATATTTTATTATATGATTTAAGTGATACATTTGATCTGGAATTAACAATTCATAATAGTGGAAGTATATTATTTTCTGATGCAAATGCTATATTAAATTGTAATTCAGCTTTAGTAACAGTTGAAGATTCAACAGCGTTTTTTGGAGATGTTCTGCCTGGTGAAAATGTGACAAACTCTGATGATTTATTTAAGTTATCAGTAGATGAAGATTATATCATTGGCTCGGAAATTCAATTTAATGCAATATTCTACAATGATAATGTACACCAAATTATTCCTTTTATTGTGAATTTTGGAGAAGCTTCTGTTACAGACCCAACAGGACCTGACACCTATGGATATTACTGCTATGATGATGGAGATGTTGGATATGCAGAAGTACCTGTATATAATTGGATAGAAATAGACCCTGATTACGGAGGGAATGGCACTCAATTGGATATGTGGGACTTAGATTATGAAGGATTTGGAGATATTGAAGTAGTTAATTTACCATTCACCTTCCGATTTTATGGTAATGTATATAATCAGATTAGTATTTCGTCAAATGGATTTATTATGCCCGGGTCTAAATTTTCTATTGAATGGATGAATTGGTCAATACCCGGTCCTTTAGTGCCCAAACCGATTATTGCTCCTTTCTGGGATGACCTTATTATTACTGAAGGACATGTTTGTTATCATTATGAGGAAGCTATGCATGCACTCATTGTTGAATGGTCAAGATTGCTAAATAGATATGATAATTCTATTGAAACTTTTCAAGCTATTTTGTATGATGTTAATTATGAATATACTAATCTTGGTGACAGCAAGATAAAATTTCAATATTATGAGGTTCATAATGTAGACCAGGGGAATTATGGAGGGTTTGAAATAGACCACGGAGAATATGCAACAGTTGGAATTGGAGACCATACTTCACAAGTTGGACTGGAATATTCTTACAGCAATGAATATCCTGAAACAGCAAAACCTCTTGAAGATAATATGGCACTTCAATTCACAGGACCACCAGTTCCAATTAGTGAACCATATCTAATCGTAACAGAACTAAATATTATTGAGCAGGTAGGAAATCAAGATAGTATTCCAAATAATGGAGAAACACTTGATTTAATTATTACTTTAAGAAATCTTGGTTTTCAAACCGCAAATAATATTACAGTTTCACTGAGTTGTAGTAACCAATATATAACCATATTACAAGATTATTCAACCTGTGGTGACCTTGAATTTAATGAAACGGGTGAATGTAATCAGGCATTTTCCATTGAAATAGCAGAGAACTGTCCAAACAATACTGATATTGATTTAATATTCATGATGGAATATTCTGGAATAAGCAATGAGAATATAGCTCCAATAAGGATTTTCTCACCTGATTTAGGTTTCTCCAGTTATATATATACAGATGATAATGATAACCAGTTAGAAGCAGGAGAGACTGGGACTTTTACGATTATATTACAAAAATTATCTTATCTTCCAATAGAATATGCAATTGTTGAAGTTCAGCCAGATGATGATGAAATTGCAATATCTCCAGAATCTCAGGAAATCATAAATTTAACTGAAGATGAGATTTCCCTAACATATCAGGTTGCTGCATCTGATTCTGCTTCAAATGGAGAACTAATAATATTTCAAATAAGCATTACACTGAATGAAAATACAAAGGAATATTCCTTTGACTATGTTATAGGACATCCTGAACTCATCTTTTATGAAGATTTCTCAGAGGGTTGGCAAAACCATTGGTTACAAATAGATGGGTATATAGGAACTGACAACTATGCAGGTGGCACAGGTAATGAATTTATTCTTACCTCTCATACATATTTTCAACAACTTCTCGTTACAAATCCGATATATGCTTATGATATTCAGAAAATTATAGTTAATTTCAAATACCGCAACTTAAATGGTGAATCGTGGTATGGATTTGGTAGAGTAGTTGATGATTTCTGGTTTGGTCTTTGGGGAGATGCTGTATCTATGGATGAACCTGATTCAGTTCATATAGAAGATATTCCTAATCCGTCTCTTGAAGAGGAAGTATTATTTATCTGGCTTCTCGCACCAAACGAAACTTCTTCACAAATGCTTGCCCTGGATGATATTGAAATATATGCAATTCGTCATAATCCTGGATTTATTGAAGGAACTATAACATTAGATGGAGGTTCAGCCAATGTAATGGATGTTACTTTAACAAATGATATTGAATCTATTCATCCTGATGAAAACGGGTATTATTCATTTACATGTCCCATTGGTTTTTATGATGTTAATGCTTATCTTTTTGGATATAGTGAAGAGATAGTTACAGATATTGAAGTAGTTCCCAATGAAATTGTAACCATTGATTTCACATTGGAATATTTAGATGCTCCTGAAAATCTGGCTTTTTTTCTTGAAGGAGATACTATTACATTATTCTGGGATTTTAATGGTTTTCAAAATCCCAATTTTGAACAATTTAATGTCTTTTTGAAGTATACAACCCATTTCATAAATGTTGGTTCTACGACTGAAAATGAGTTCACTATGTTACTGAATCCAAATTTTAATTATCTCTTTTATGTTAATGCAGAATATACAAATGGAATAAGTGACTCCTCCAATATTGTTGAAGTGATATTTGTATCAACTGACGAGCAAGAATCAGAACCAATTCAAACAGCTTTGATTTCAACATATCCTAATCCATTTAGAACTGAATCTAAAATAACCTATTCTTTAAAGGAAGATTGCATTGTAACTATAAATATTTACAACCTTAGAGGGCAATTGATAAGAATATTAGTTAATAAAAAGAAAGGTAAGGGCTTTTATTCTGTCGTGTGGAATGGAAAAGATAAAAATAATAAAATAGTTTCTTCAGGCATCTATTTTTATAGATTGTTTACCCAAACTCTTTCTGCAACAGAGGATGTTAGTAATTATAATAAAATAAAAAAGATGGTCCTTCTTCGTTAAAACTACTTTCTATATAACTGGCTGGAAGAAATCAGGGAGAAGTTCTGCTGCGAGCAAATCAAAGGACTTCAAAAATATTAATAATACAAAAGATAGGGTTGAATATAGGACTTTAAAATAAATTTTAATAGGGGTATTTATAGTGAACTCATAAATTTTCTAAGATAATTGTTTATAAACTTTGGCACGCCCGGAGGGAGTCGAACCCCCAACAGTCGGATCCGAAGTCCGATGTTCTATCCAATTGAACTACGGGCGCAACCTTCCTTATTTCTTATTTGATTTATTTTCTGTCAATTATTTTTATATTCAAAATTAGTTTATGATTATTATATTAGAAATTTG